>SLSR01000252.1 GCA_007130365.1 Lentisphaeria bacterium | reverse complement strand
CCGCCGGTTGTTCGATTAATAGTTGGTCAACGGAATGAAGCCGATTTCATTGATCATGTGGTAGCCGTCCTCGGTCAGATGAAGGGTCATGAACCGATAGAGATGGCTGCCCAGCTCCGGGTAGCCGTTGGTGAACATGTACAAGGGGCGGGCGATTGCGTAGGCACCCGTGCGAACGGTTTCCGCCGCCGCCGCCACGCCGTTGATCTTCAGAGCCTTCACGGTGGCGTCGACAAAGCCGAGCCCGGCATAGCCGATGGCGGCGGGCGTGGTCTGCACGCGCTGGCGCACCGCTCCGTTGCTGCCCACATATTCGACCCCGGAGGCGATCGGCTGCTTGCGCATCACCAGTTCGCTGAAGGTTTCGTAGGTGCCGCTGTTGGTGTCGCGGCTGATCGCGATGATCGCCAGGTTCGGGCCGCCGAGCTGCCGCCAATTGGTGATCCGACCGGTATAGATGTCGCGCACCTGGTCCAAGGTCAGGTCGCCGACCGGATTCGAGGGATGTACCAGGATCGGCAATCCATCCAAAGCCACCACATGAGCCACCGGCATGACGCCGCCTTCCACCGAAGCCTTGAACTCGGTGTCACGCATGAACCGGGACATCGTGCCGATCGCGGCCGTGCCGTTGATCAGGCTGCGCACTCCGTTGCCGCTGCCCGATTCTCCGACCGTCACATTGACTCCGGGATTGCGCTGCATGTAGTATTCGGCGAAAGCCTTGGCGATCGGGCCGACGGTCGTGGAACCGTCCATCACGATGCTATCGGCCCGCGCCTCTCCGAACAGACCGGCCGCGACCACCGCGGCCATCAACGATTTCATCACTTTCTTCATCATCGTCAGTTACTCCTTGTTTTTTTTCTTTTATTGCTCTTCACAGCTTGTCGAACAGATGCTTGCGCAAGCAACACCATTACTGTCGCACAGGCATTCGTTTCGGCAATCGCCGTTCCGTTAGAAATAGGTTAAATCTTTTGCCGCCGCCGATTATGGCTTTATGGTAAGCCACACACTCATTATGCCAACCTTCAGCAGGAGAGCCTAGTTCAAGATGAAAAAACCCAGCCGACCCCAAGGTCGCATTGCCTGGAAAATCTTCTTCTCATACCTGGCGATCATCATTGTCGCCATGTTCGCCGTCGCCCTGATGATTTCGCGGGCGATCCGCGAATTCCACCTGGCCAGCCTCCGCCGGGAGCTGACCGCGCAGACCCGTCTGCTGGAACCCCTGATCGCGCCCCGCTTCGCCAACCGCGAATGGAGCGAACTCGACCGGCTGACTCGCGAACTAGCCCCCGAAGTCGGCAGCCGGATCACGATTATCCGAGCCCGCGACGGCGTGGTGGTCGGCGAATCCGACCGACAGCGCATGGGCATGGAACCCCACCTGCAAAGACCGGAAGTGCTCATGGCCATTCACGGCGACGGCATCGGACACGCCCAGAGATACAGCACCAGCGTGCGCGAGGACATGCTGTATCTGGCTCTCCGCTTCGAAGCCGACGAACGGAACGCCGGCTTTATCCGCCTGGCGCGGCCGCTGACCGCCGTGCGGGAAACCCTGGGCTTGATCTATTGGGAGATCGCCGCCATCGGCGTTCTCGCCGCCCTCGCCACCGCCACGGTCGGGCTGCTGGTGATCCGTCGCATTACCGGTCCTTTGCAGGACATTCGGAAGGGTGCCGAGCGCATCGCCAGCGGCGACTTGCAGACCCGCATGCATGCCTGCGGCGACCGCGAGCTGAACCGCGTCTGCGAAGCCATGAACCATATGGCCGACCAACTCTCGGCTATGCTGCAGCGGGAGCGCCGGGAAAAAACCGAAGTCGCGGCAATCCTCGGCAGCATGATCGAAGGCGTGATCGCGATCGACGACCGGGACCGGATTATCAGCCTGAACCGAGCTGCCGCCGAAATCCTGCACCTGGAACCGGAAACCGTCGAACACGCCCGCTTCCAGGCGGTCGTCCAGATTCCCGGCCTGCAGGAGGTGGTCGCGCGAGCCGTCAACGCCGATCAGCCCCAGGAAAAGGAGATCACGGTCTACAACCGCGAAAACCGCCACCTGCAAGCTCATGCCACCAAGTTGCAGGGGCCTGGCGAGGGCGAGCGTTTCGGAGTGCTGCTGGTGCTGCACGACATTACCCGCATACGCAAACTCGAAAATACCCGCCGTCAGTTCGTAGCCAATGTATCGCACGAACTGCGCACCCCGATCACCGCCATCCAGGGGGCGCTTGAAACCGTACTCGACTCCACTCTCGACAATCGGCGGGACACCAAGCGCTTTGTCGAGCTGGCTCTACGCCACACGATGCGATTCGACCGCTTGATTCACGACCTGCTGCTGCTGTCGCGCATCGAGCAGGCGGAAGGCGCAACCGCCAAAACCGCGGCCGCCAATCTGGTCGAGACGATTCGCGAGGCGACCCGCCTCTGCCTGGAACAGAAACCGGAAATCAGTTCGCGGATCGAGATCGAGTGTCCGCCGGAAATCACGGTGGAGATCAATGCCACTTTGCTCGAGCAGGCGATCGCCAATCTGCTCAACAACGCGATCAACTACAGTCCGCCGGAATCGAAAGTCAAAATTGTCGGGAGCCGGAATCAGAGCGGCATGGCCGAAATCAAGGTCATCGACCGGGGCGAAGGAATCGCGGCCGAACACCTCGACCGCATCTTCGAGCGTTTCTACCGGGTCGATCAGGCACGCAGCCGCGAAACCGGCGGCACCGGCCTTGGTCTGGCGATCGTCAAGCATATTGCGCAACTGCATCGCGGCACCGTCACGGTGGAAAGCCAACCCGGCAGGGGCAGCGTCTTTACCATCTCCATCCCGACTGCCCAGTAGAGGCGCTTCGCGCCGACAGCGCTCTTAAGCGCCTCCGTTCGGAAAACGACCGAGCTGGTCGGCCAAACGCTCGCTCCACCGGGACCAGCCCGGCGGCGACGGATGCACATCCCGACTTCGGACGCGAGCCGGCAGGCGCGACGGCGGAAAAGCGGGAGCGAAGGCGCGACGGGATGACCGGATGACTGGATGCGGGCGGTTCGCGCCGCCTCGGGGCATCATCGGGTCATCGGGTCATGCCGTCATCCAGTCGCCCTGCCGTTTGCCGGGAGACAACAACCGCGCCCCTCCTGGGCGCTATTGCAATATCCCCCCCTTGCCGCGGGCTGAAGCCTGCCTGCGCCGCATGGCCTTGGCTCCGGGCAGCGCCCTGGGGCATTGTGGAAAATCCGATTGTGCCCTGGCGGGGGGTTCAGAGAAAGGCTGCATTTTGGTTCGGGACAAGGTTCGGGAATAGGTTTTTGACTTTTTTGAATGGTGGCTGCGGGAGGTACAGGGATGCACCGACCCGCCTAGGGCGGACTCGCGCACCTACTTGAGGCGCGGTTGCCTCGCGGTCGTTCAACGACGAATCAAGTGGCCGCGATACCGCAAACAAAAAGCCGGTCGCGTCGATACGCGACCGGCTTGGCTTTCAGGGGCAAGCCGAGTCCGGCTTAGAACCTGTAGTTGAAGTTCAGCTTGTAGTCTTCCCCTTTGCGGGTGCCGACGACCTGTCTTAGGTTATTGTAGGCGGCGCCAATACTCATGTTCTTGGTCAAGGCGTAGCTCAATGATACGCCGTGTCCCTTGGCATTGGTTTCGGGCAGGCGCACATCATCGCCAAGATAGACGAAGAACTCGGGTGCCGAATCAGCTTCCACGTAAGCGTAATAATAATTCAGTCCGAAGCCTTGGAACTTGGCGCCGATTCCGGCTACCCAGCCCAGATCCTCGTCGTCGGGGCGGCTGGCAATGGCAAGCTGGCCGCTGCCGGCCGGGCCGCCGGCGCCGAAGTTCTTCCAGACATGGCCGTAGGCGTCAAGCCCGACCTCGCCGACTTTGGCGCCGATTTTGGCGTACAGATCGCCGATATGGAAATCATAGTCGGGATTGCCCGGCATATAGATATTCATGGTCGGAGTGTTGTAGTGATAGTAGGAACCGGCCACGGTCATGTTCACGCCCTCGAAGTCGGTCTTGTAGCCGAGCTGGGCCGCGACCAGCGCCGCGTTGGTCCGGGAACCCTGGTACAACACGTCGTACACACCGGCGGTGCCGAAGAAGCCGGCTTCGCCGGCCTGCACCGTGACCCCGACCGGCCGCAGATCGCCCTTCCAGAAGACTCCGGAGGTGACGAACGGATTGCGGTGCTGACCAATGGTCAGGCTCAGGTTGGCGACATCCCAGGAATGCCTGGCATAGGCGTAGTCCAGCCAGATCGACATCGAATCAAAGGGACCCGAGCTCGACCAGGTATGCTGAGCCGCCTTGCCGTCGCTGCTGCCGGTGGCCAGGCCGGCGCCGATCTCCCAGCCTTCGCTGGTCTGCCAGATCGCGCCGAGCCGGAAGCGGGTGCGGTAGCGGGTGCGGGAGTCGCCATCCACCCAATTGCGCTTCTGCTGCTGGGCGCGAAAGCGAACATCGCCCTGGAGCTTCAGACCTTCGATATTGCTGCGCATACTGATTACCGGCCCGACTTCCCTGACCTGAGCCAGACCGCGAGCATCGATCGCGCTCTCGACTTCGCCCCGAACCAAGTCGCCGTAATCGCTCATGCGAGCCTTCATGCTGTTCATTTCGGCCTGCTGCTCCATCACCTGGCGCTGCAAGGCCTGCAACTGCTCCATCACTCTTTGCTGATCGAACTCCGCCGCGAACGACAAAGACGACCCCACCGCAACCATTGTCAAAAACGCTTTCTTGATCATTCTACTCATTCTCCTTTCAAATAGTTTACATTCTTTGACTTTTTATCAGGCAACCATTGATTAATCAACCCCTAAACATCTATTTTTCTGCCCTGCCACCACCTCCTTTCGCATATGTCTGTCT
>SLSR01000221.1 GCA_007130365.1 Lentisphaeria bacterium | reverse complement strand
GGACAGCCATGTCCCGCAGCCATTCGCCAAGCCGCCCGCCCCTGTCGATTGCTTCGCCGATCTGCTTGATGTTTCAATCCACGCCCCCCGCGCGGGGGGCGACAGTCAATTGCCTTGGCTGCATCGGCAATACAGCTTTAGGCGACAACAAAACATACACTTAAATCACCGTATGTTTGAGAATGCATTCGTGTATTTATTGTGCAATATACTATTTTCCATAAACTTATGAACTTGGGCGAACCTCCTGCACAAACTGTCGGCAACTTGTGGTTCGCCGATCAGGCAAGGCTACATAACCAAAGTGTCCCGCTCCAAATCGGGCACTTGCTTTATCCCGTGATGCTCGACCCGCCTTTGTCCCATCCCGCCAAGGCGGTAGAAGCGCAGGCTGTCCTCTTCTTTATTCATAAGTTCAAGTAGCTTTGCGCGCAAGATTAGCCACTGCGCCTGATCCACAACGCATTCAAAGACTGAATTCTGGACTCTCTGGCCATAGTCAAGGCAGGTTTTGGCGATTCGCCGCAACCTGGCTCTTCCCTCGGGAGTGACAGTTGAAACATCGTAGCTGATCAGCATTAACATCGTTTTATCTCCAAAGAAAGGGGGGATAGCCTTCCAGGTCTCCGCGCAGATGCCTGGTCATAAGCAATGCCTGAACATAAGGGACAAGGCCAAATTTGATTTTCTCGTGCAGGTATGGATGCTGGATTTCCTCCTGCTTTCTTTCTTGATAGGCCTTGAGTACGACTTTCCGACCCTCTTCATTCATCCATACCGCGCCGCCAGTCTGAAACTGAAAATGTTTTGGCTTCAACTGCCCGCGATTGATCAGAGCAAGCACCAGACGGTCGGCAACCACTGGCCGCAGTTCCTCCATCAAGTCAAGCGCCAGGCTGGGGCGTCCCGGCCGGTCGCGATGCAGAAAGCCGACTGCGGGGTCGAGTCCGACCGACTCCGATGCGCCTCGGACATCATGTGCCAGCAGGGTGTATAGGAAGGACAGCAAGGCATTTACCGGATCGACAGGGGGGCGGCGGTTTCGCCCGGAAAATGCAAAGGCCGGATCGTCCGTCACGATCAGGTTGGGGAAGACGGAAAAATAGACATGGGCGGCATCGCCTTCGAGTCCGCGCAATGCATCCAGGTCGAATTTTTCAGGCGAACGCAGACGGCACAATGCCGCCTCCAAGTGCTTGCCGGCATCCTGCAGCAATGAATTGTCGGAAGCTTCGGGGCGGTCGCGCAAGGCTCTTTTTACGGTGTGTCGGCAGTTGGCAATTTTGGCCAGCAGAAAGTGGCGGGCGATCATTGCGCTAGCCAAAGGGCAGTCTGCCCGACGATACTGCTCCCGGCGCAAGAGAACATTTCCCGCCACCGCCCCAGTCACCCGGCATAGGAAGCGTCCGTTTTCGGTAAGCATGCTTACGGCCACCCCGTTCTCGGCACAGTGCCCCAGCAAGAACGGGCTGCATAGGACATTGCCGAAGCAGACCACACCGCCAAGGTTATGCACCGGGAAACGACCTTTGGTCTTGCCCTCGACCCGCACCAGCAGCGACTCGCCTTCCTTGGCCAGATAGCTGCCCTGGGTCAGCACAAAAAGAGTGTTCAGCAGTTTTTTCACTCTTCCTTTTCCTGGTTCAACAGAGCCTTGTCCAAATATTTTCCGACCGAAACACGACTTGCCCGCTGCGGCAGGCAGAGATCAAGCAGAGAGCAGGCGGCGCAGCGCCTATGGTTATACTCACCTCTGGGCGTGACACCCGCCCGGATCATTTCATGAAACTGGCAGGCCAGGGCTTCTGTCGTTTTGCGCAGGCTGGCATCGATTTCCACGGTAGTCCGCCGCCGCTCTTTCCCGTAGTAAAGGAACCCTTGCGGTATTTTAACGCGACATTTCTCCTCGAGGCACATGGCCTGGGCGCAAAGCTGCACTTGATCGGCCTGGTGCGCCTTGGGCTTGCCTCGCTTGTATTCGACCGGCAGCGGCTGGCCATGACGAAACTCCACCACATCGCATACCCCGAAAAGCCCAAGCTCATGCGAGGCCACCGGCATGGCTCGGACAATCCGCACGCCATTGACCAACTCCTCGGCCGGGGTGTCCGTGCGCGAATGCATCAGGCGGCCTGAGGCAGTGAACCAGTTTTCGCTCCACTGCCGTTCGACATGGATCAGCGCACACTGGCGCGGGCAGTACAGCAGATGCTGCAACCCGGAAATAGGCAGAAGTTCATCCTGTGCGTACATACAACACCCCGCCTATCCTGTCGTCCAGCAATAAACACCCTACATATATTTCCTGTCGCCGAGCGCAACAAGTCGGATAGCGACGCAGTGGAGTTCGGGAGAAACCCCGCCTCTCCGCAGTCATGTCTTCGCCAGCAAACGGTGAATCTTCCGCTTGATAAGTATGCCGAGGTTTTCCTTATCCTCGGGGTACAGGGAGATCAGGCGCTTGCCCTCCTGCTGGTAGAGCTTTTGCTTCTTCAGCATGCCGATCTTGTAGTCCAGCGTCTTCATCCCCCAGTATTCGATGTATACATCGTATTCGGGCAGGTAGAAGTCCGGACGTATGGCATATCCGTCCAGAATCCGGATCCGCTCGTCGTACCGATAGGCAATGTTATTGTCCGCGAGCCATTCGGCAATACGTCGTTCGCCATCCGACTGCACAATCGTGCCATCACGAGCCTTGATCGTCTTCTGCAGCTCGACCTTGGCATCCCAGTTGCGGCGGCGGAGATAGACTTCGTCGAAACACTTGTCGCAAAACGAACGGTTGAAGGCGCGCATACTGCGGGCGTATTCGTCAGCCTCCACCCGGACTCCGCAGCTCCGGCAGGTGTGTATCGCCTGCGATTCGGCGATGCGCATGGCCTCGCGAATCGTCTTGCCGGCAGTAAGGACACTGCGCTTGACATACTCTTTCTCTGCCGGGCTCCGGTACATGTCCCTGAGGTCGTCAAGCGCCGGCCCGGCATCGGTGCCAAAGGCGCCGAGCGCCTTGGCGCTGTACTGGCGAACCTGCGGATGGGAGTCGCTCAGCAGTTTCTGCAAGACCTTTACAGACGGTGGGGCAGGCACCAGGCCAGCCAGCTTGCCGAGCGCGGAAGCGGCCAGTCGCCGCGCCAGCGGCGAGTCCGATTCGGTCAAGCCAGCCAGTTCGTCGAAGGCTTGGGGGTCGGCGCTCTCGCCCAGCGCCTTGGCGCGGGCGGCCAGCTTGCGCTCGTTGCTGATGTCCATGCCGGAATTCCCTCCATCGACTGGTTGCGACTCTGTGCCAGACTCTCCACTGTGTCGATTAGCCGTGTGCTACGGTTTCTCGATCACTTCGACTTCCGCAGGGACGGCGGACTTTTCGATCTCCACCGTATAGTCCGAGAACGCCCGCGGCGGCTTGTCGCCGCAGTTTTTTGTCACCTTCACCGTTTCGAAAAGTTTGTGCGAAGGCGCATTGCCGAGCTTGCTGTCATGCTTGAACACGATCAGCTTGCGGGTGGCCATACTGCCAGCGGGTCGGGCTGCGGACTGGTCGAACTGAAAAGCGTTTACTAAAGACTCCCAAAGCAATTCGAGGTCATCGTCATCAAAGCCGGTTTTTTCGGCAAGGAAGGGGTTGACGAAGCCATGCGCGAGATAAAGGCCGTATGGGACAGTGAACTTGCGCCCCATTGTTCGCTCCTTCTCCAGGTCTCGCTTATTAGTGACAGAACTGCGGGTGATGGCATGTTCCGAAGAGACCACTGGATCCAGCGAACGCGCAAAGGAAACCTGGACGGGGCCGCGCACCTGTCCACAGTTCACCTCTGTTGTCATGACCGCGCCGAAGGTGCGGATATCGTAGAAATTACGGCACATAAAATCCGTGATCTGCTGGGCTTTTTGAGCATTTTTCGGAAGCTTTTTCTGAACTGTTTTTTCTTCGGCATAGGCATAAGCGCGTTCATGCGTTGTATTCAATACGGCGTGGTCTGCAAAGTAGATTTCGTGTCGCTTGCATGAAGAATCTTCCGTTTCATCCGGAAACCGTATCTCGACATAGTTGCGGATTTTCCGTTTGAGACAAACGTCGGTGATGAGTCCCTGTCCCGTCTCGGGATCGATTCGGGGAAGGTTTCCGGCATCTGGATCGCCATTGGGGTTGGCATCCTTGACATTGAAAAGAAAGAGAAAATCGTAACGGTTCATGGCTAACTCCTTTAATTTTGCATTGTCTTCATTGCTCTCGTGCAATCTTTGACTAAATATCTTCTTTTGCCTGGGTCTTATAGAAAGCGTTGGTCTGATGATAATAACCGATGGCGAAGAGTCCCTGTTCCGCCAAGTTTAGATTGGAAGGAAAACCATCCAAAGGCTCGAAAATCTCCTGAATAAGCCGGTCAAAGAACAGTTTTCGTCCAGGTTTCAGATGTCGCCTATGATGCGTCGAAAGCCTATCTATGCGTGGAAAAACGGCGAGTGGGGTTGCTGAAGCGGAACCATAATAACTCTCCTTGATTGTTTTATCCATGTAATTTCCGGTCTGTTCTTTATACGCTTCCTTCTGAATTTTCTCCAACACGGCGAAAAGCCGCCCCAGTCTATAGGCCGGGTCTGTGCGATTGATGTCGAGACTCATGGGAACCTCCTTGTTTAGGTTGCGAACGAGATAGCCCTTGATGACAAACATACGGGGATAGGATATGCGCCGATCCGCCCGAATACGGCGAATGACAGCAGTGACCAAGCCTGGAGGGTAAAGCCCCCCGGCAATCACTGCATCCAGCAATGGGCCTTCAAGCAAAGGAGGGATATCCTTGGGCTCGCGCGCCGTCTGGCGCTTCTCCTTTTCCCCGCCTCCCACCGGGCCGCCCCGGATATCCTTGGGTTCACGCGCTGCCTGGCGCAGGAGCAACCTCAGGGAAGGCCATTCCGGGTCGGGGTTCTTTGAGCCGGCGGCATACTGCCGTTCAATCCCGCAGTGTCTCTGGTGCTCTAAGAGATGGTCTAGCAGTTGCCGGACAGTGCTCTGATGAAAGAAGCGCACGGCGAGTCTAGCTGAATTAGCACTAAGTCCGAGAATAAAAAACCGGGTTCTGTCCGGATCATCGGACGCCAGTTCAGAATCGCCGTCAATCCCTTTCCGCAAAGCACCGAGAAAGCTGGCTATCTTCTGGCGCAGTCCGGCATCCTGGACTTCGCCATCTTCAGAATCAAGCTCTTTTGAACCATTGAGTGCGAACTCCGCAAAGACATCTTCGAGCAAGGTTGGCCTCTCTGTCCAGAAGACAACCGTTGAATCCCCCAGGCGAAAACGGTGCCTGCCGCTGCGCGGCCCTTCGAGAATATCATTAAGCGCGGCAGTGTATTCACGGGCGGCATCGATGCCGACTGGCGCATTGAAAGACTGATCCTTGCCGTATGACTTAAAGGCGTCAGGCTTGAATCCGACCAGTGATTTGTCCGGATTGCCGCCTGGGACACCGCGAATTTTCGGATGCAGCCGGGCAATCGGCACCTGTTCCCGTCCTGAAATCAGACATTGCCCCAACACCTCTCCTTCATTGCTTTTGCTGTTTTGGGAATGGCGATCCCACCATTCTTGAATAACGGGATGATGATGAACATACTTCTCTTCGCCAATAATCTGAAAAACCCCAAAGCCAGTTGCCGTTTCCTGAAGCACGGGGTGGTGGGCGGCATTTTCCGGTTGCCATTGTTCGAGGAAACGGCAGACGGCAGAGTACTCAGGGACTCCTATGTCGTTTTCTGCAGAAAGGTGTCGGTCACGAAAGGCCTCGAATGACTTGCGTGGTCTGTCGGAGTCACTGTCAGTGAGGTTGCAGCCGAGAAGATAGGTGGCATTGTCCCACAGGAAGCATGGATTTATTCCCGGTCCGGACGGTTTTGTGGTTCCCAAAACTTCCTCCTGCACGGAGGCTTTGCCGTCTTTCTCAACCGACTGGATTTCGAACAGGCTGCCGTCATGGCGCAGGACTATTCGGAAAGATATTTTCTGGATGCTTCGCCCGGGCCGCGCCATGCCGTAGGATGAATCATCCTGCAACCTTGCGTAAAGCTGATGAAGTGCCTGAAGGATCATAATTACGCCCTCGTTGCCTGCAATGGCGGCACATCAAGCACGCCGTCAACCAGTTTGGCACGGAAAAAACGCGGGCAGGCATTCAGCCGAGTGCCTTTGTTAGCCTCAATGACCGAACCTTTGGGGTCAGCTTGATACTCGATGTCATGAAGCATATACCCAAGCTCCCGCTCGCCTCGCAGCTCCTCGGGGCAGCCGGGGAACTCTTTCACCCACTGAAATGAGGCGGGGAACTCCCGCGTGCCGAGGTATGGGCGATGGAAGCACTGCCCGCGCATTGCCCGCCGCCGGAAGCTGTCCAAGTGCTTCGCTTCGGGATGGTTCATGAGGAGACCTTCCGAATCAGTGTTTTTCCGGACTTCAATGTGTGCTTTGATCCCGTATCTGACATCGCACAGTATCATGGCTGCACGCTGCTGCCGTTGGCTCGGATCGGCAACATTTATGCCAAGGTTGCCCCGACCGCTTTTCATGGCATTGCCTGCCCCGGTATGTCCCTTGCTGGGAATCTTCGAACTGATTTCATTGCGCCGCACATAAGTGAACCGAACCGGAGATAGAACATGGATGGCATCAATGACCCAAGCCATCTGGGGCTTCCAGTAGATGGCTTCAAGGATGCCGCGGGCAGCCGAGGGTGTCATGACATCGTATGACACCCGCTCGACTTTCATTTCCGGGCGATTGAACGAGGCGTAATCCCCCCATACCATCAGCCTTACCCCATAAGCCATGCGATAATCTCCCGCTCAATTATACATCCATACAGGCTGGGCCGGTGGCTTCCATATCCAGGCCTGTCTTTTCGCAATAATTCATTTCAGGACTGACCAGCACAGAAAAACGTTCATGCAGCAATTCGATGCCATTTCCAACATGCTGCCGCCAAACGCGGCGGGGAACCTGCACCGCATATCGCTGCAAACGCCGCAGAAGATTCCGGCCGAAGCCGTCCGCGTGCCGCAACTGTTCGCATAGCCTTCTGCCCTCTTCCCCATAGGGAACCACAACGCTTTCCTGGCGATCCTGTATCAGGCGGAAACGGTGGCTGGCCTCAGCGAAGTCGAAAAGGAAAGGGAATTCCCGGCTGCGCCTGTCCAATTGAAAGCAATCCATCACTTCACGCGCGTCCCACCGCATCCGCTGATCCCAGTAGTACAGGCGAAAATAGTGTTCAACTGCGGCCATTTCCAGCGGGTTCGGGTAAATTTCAAGAACTTGCCGTCCGCAGTTTGCGGTATCCGCAAAAAATTTTTCGGCCCGCCGATGCTCGGATTGAAAGATAGCCACCCTTCCGTGTTTCCGCAAGCCGTTTCGGTTGCATCTGCCGGCTGCCTGGGCAATCGAGTCTATTCCCGCCATAGAGCGGAAAACTGCCGGAAAATCAATATCGACCCCCGCCTCTACTACTTGCGTGGAGATCAGGCGACACGGCATGCCCGATTTCAGCTTTTCAACCACATTCGCCAACACTTGCTGACGATGCACCCCGCACATACTGGCGCTGAGATGGAAAACCGTTGAATCATCGCACGCTTGCGCCAACTGCCGAAAGAGTTCCGCCGCATGTCTGCGAGTGTTGACAATACAGAGAACTTGCGGCAATCCCGCCAGTTGCTCGACCAACTCCCTGTCTGCAACCTGCCCAAGGTTCTCGATCTGCGTTCTTTCAAGGCTGCGATAGAGCGCGACGGGGTCGGGGATGATTTCACGCACATTGTCAATTCCCATCTGAAAGCCCTCCCGTCTCCTGATTGCAGGCTGAGTGGCGGTACATAAAACAACCGAGACGCCGTAACTATCAACCAGTTCGTGCAAAGCAGCCAGACAAGGAGTCAGCAAATCGACCGGCAGACATTGCGCCTCGTCAAGAATAATGACTGAATCAGCTAAATTATGCAGTTTTCGGCAGGTCGAGCTACGGCTTCCAAAGAGGGACTCATAGAACTGGACAGCCGTAGTCACAATCAGAGGGGCATCCCAGTTTTCCGTCGCAAGCCTCGATCTTTCAGTTTCCCGGTCAGGGTCGAAATTGCTATGGTGCTCGACAACGGCGGACTCGGCTAAGGCAGGGTCGATTCTGGCGATAATGCTCTTGAATATAGAGGCGGTTTGATCGATAATCGAAGTAAACGGAATAACATAGACAATGCGCCTTTTGTGATGAAGCAGCGCATGCCGCACGGCAAAGGCCAGCGAAGCCAAAGTCTTGCCGCCGCCAGTCGGCACAGTCAATGAGAAGAAGCCGGGAGACAAAGATGCGGCCTGCAAACACGATTCCCGAACAGCCGCCCGCTGCCGGTCAACTTCTGTTTGGGGCTCTCCGAAGAGCTTGACATACCGGTCAAGCGCAAACTCCAATTGCTTCAGGACTGTCTGGTCATAGCCGCCTCTCAGGCCATGCCTGCTTGAATCTATGAATGCTTCAGTGTCGAGAAAGTCAGCGTCGGTAAGTACAGAAAAGAGCATACGCACAAAAAAGGAAAGCGAGAAAGCATCAGGAGCCGCCAAGCTGTTTTTCAGCAATGGGCAGGGTTCCGGGACTTTTAGATCGGCAGGAATGTCCAGGAGGCTCAAGTCATGCAACCAAGGCTCAACCTTCTTTTGCAAGCGTTTTTGCAGAGATTTTTCCACTGCCAAGCCATTTGGCAATCCTCCATGGTGCCCGGCGATAACATAGGACAGCAAAAGCCCCAGCATGTTCTTGTTTTGCGCAAGGTGCTGGGCACCCGCAGTAGAGTGATCAGTGGAGATTGCGGATGCTGCAACTTTTGGGTCTTTGCTGTTTACTCGTTTCAGATAGGTCTGGAACGTATCGGAAGCCTTCCCCACATCATGCCATAGGCCTGCCAGGCGTGCCCATTCCGCGCCGCCGAAAGGTTCCGCGAGCTTAGCCGCCAATTCGGCGACATTGCGCAGGTGCTGGTCAAGCGGCTGCCATTCTTCCATCGGTCTATCGGGTAGGCTGTGGGCATACAGTTCCATGATCCTGCCTTGGCTTCCGGCTCTGTCCGTTGTCGTGCCTCTTTATTCCTTAAGATGGCGTGGGGCGAAATATATGGCAACCTCGGGCGAAAGTTGTCTTTGCGGTAGCGTCCGGCGTTGAATTTGCGGCTGCGAGCCATTTTCTCAGGGCGAGCCGACGCGCTACCAGGCCGCTTGTCACATCATGCGGACAACTGCGAGCCTGCCATGGCTGCTTCGGTAAACAGATGGGCCACCTGGATAAAGAAATCAGTGAAAACATGGACGAGCAAGACCTTGAACGCTGCCGTAAGCGAGTTGAATTCGCATTTCTTCAAGCTGACGGTATAATTCACAGTGACTTTTATGTCCACAGGAGTTCTCCCCTTTTGTTTTTTGGTGAAAACGAAAAATGAACTCTTGTGGACTCTTTTTCAACCCAGGTCTCCAATTTGTGACGCTACCAATCAGGTTAGGGCTCAGACCGACCGGGCAGCAGCAAATCGCGGATCGCGCCCAGTCGGTTGCGCAATCCCCAGGTTCTGTACACGCACATGAAATAATGGAGGAGCGTGGCCGGCCGGCCGCGCATCCGCACGCCCAGCACACGGCCGCAGGAACGGTTGTTGGCCATCGGCACGATGTATCCCGGGTCGAACGGCCGGAAAGCTCTGCCCTCGCGATGGTTCAGTTCGCGCCACAGGTTGTCGGCGGCCCGCGCCCCCTGCTTGAGAGAGAACTGTATGCCCATCCGCAACGGCCGCCCCTGCCACTGGAAACCGGCCGCGTCGCCGGCCGCGAAACAGCCCGGGGCAAAGCGCAGGTTCTGGTCGACGGGCAGGCGCGACTGCCCCACCCGCTCGCCCGGCAGGCCGTCAAGCAATTGCGGAGTCCGCACTCCGGCACTCCAGATCAACAGAGTTTTTGGAAGCCTCTCGCCATTGTCCAGAACCACCGCCTCTTCGGCCAGCTCTTCGACCGTGCGGCCGCAGCGCACCTCGATCCCGCAGCGTTGCAGATTGTCTTCGGCATAGCGGCGCAGGCTCTCCGGAAGACCCTTGAGAACTCGCTCCTCGCGTTCGACCAGCACCACCTGGCGCCGGTCTTGCGCGTGCCGCAGACGATTCTTCAAATGCGTCGCTATTTCGATCCCCGTATAGCCGCCGCCGCAGACCAGAAAAGTTTGCCAGCCGCCATCCCGCACGGCCGCCGCGATCCTTTCCCCGTCCGCCACGCAGTCCAGAGTCAAGGCGCGCGCCGCCAGCTCGCGATTGCCATAGAAATCAGTGTGACTGCCGCAGGCAATCAGCAGACCGTCGCCGGCTTCCTCGTCAAAACCGCCGCCCACCCGTCGATTGGCCAGATCGATCTTGGAGACTTCGGCCTGGACAAAGCGGAATCCGAAGCGGCGAGCGGCCGCTTGCAGGGAGTAGCGCAGCCGCTCTCCGCCAATCCGCCCCCCCGCCACATCCGGCAGCAGCGGCAGAAACTCGGAAGCCGGACGCGGATCGAAAAGCACCACCTCGACCCGACCGCGCAAGCGCCCCAGCCGGCGAGCCGCGCTCAGCCCGGCAAAACCGCCGCCGACAATCAGAATTCTCTTCATTGCCATGTTCCCCTAACCTGAACAATTCACCAAGCCAAGTTTGCCGCGAGCCGCCGCTGTAGTGGCCGATGCGAAGCATCCTTGGAGTGCCTGACCACTTGTTGAGTACACTCAACCAATCAAAGTGGTAGTTGTCGAAAAACACACAACTCTTTGAAGGATAGATTCCTTATTTAGTCAAATGGTCAGACAGGCCGGCGGCCTGGCGCCGCTTTGAGACAGACCCGCCAGGAAATATACAAAAGCGGCGAGAACTCGCCGCACTCCACAGCGCCTGCGGCGCGGCTTCACACTCCCTAACCTCGGAACTTCGCATGCCTTCCTGCGACCCGGCGGGCTGAAGCACCGCCTCCACTGCCGCGTAAACGCGGAACTGCGGCAGCTTGTTTCCCCTTTCCCTGTTTCCTGTTCCTTTCGTAAGATTCGCCAGATTCGCCTGCCTGAACCTTCCGACCGCCTCACCGCCCGGCCGTCCAACCGCCCTCCGACCTCAGGCTTCCGCCCTCTGCCCTCCTCCGGCCTCGCATGGCCGAATTCGCATGAATTCATCAGGCTAGAGCCCGGTCGGCAGGTCGATGAATTCGGTCTCGACCGCGAACTTGCGGCCGACCTCCCGAGCCACCGCCAGCAGCCCCGGAATCTCGCTGCGGTAGTGGCCGGCCGCCAGCACACTCTGCCGCGCCTCGGCCATGCCGTGATAGTGCTGATGCCCAACCTCGCCGGTCAACAGGCAGTCGATCCCGCGCCGGGCGCATTCCTCGACCGCGTCGGCACCGCCCCCGGAGACCACGCCCAGCGTGCGGATCTCGCGCCGACCAAAGGGATAGAGCCGGGTTTCGGTCTGCAATTCCGCCTCTGCCTGCTGGCGCAGTTCGTCCAGGCCAAGGGGTTGCGGAAACTCGCCCATGCACCCGATCTGGCCGCCGTGGTATTCGAAGGCCGCCTGCAAGTTTTCAAGGCCAAGGCGACGGGCGATCTCGAAGTTGTGTCCAACCTGTGGATTGGCATCGAGCGGCAGGTGCGAAGCGTAGAGGGAGATGTTGCCGGCAAAGAGCAGGCGCAGGCGTTCGGCCAGACTGCCGGTCAGTCGCCTCCAGCCCTCGCCCCAGCTCAGGCCATGATGGACCACCACGAACTGCGCGCCAACGGCTCGCGCCCGCTTGAACAAGACCAGGCAGGCATCCACTCCAAAAGCCACTTTGCGCACCTCCCTGCCGCCCTCCACCTGCAAGCCATTGTTCGAGGCATCCTCAACCCCCGGCAAGGGGGGCAGCAGACGATCCAGAAACTCGACCAGTTGTTCGCGCTCGACCATCCTGCACTCTCCCTGTTTGGATCCTGGTTGGGAAAATTGCGAAAAAAAGACAACCCAATCAACTTACCGCCCGCCGACAAAATGACAAACCTGCCCGCCATCAACGCAAATCGCAGAGATGATTCGCCCGATGCCCGTAGGATTAGAACTCATCAAAATGCGCAAGTAAAACGCTCGAATCCAGTCCGTTGTCGCAATCGGTTTTGTGATCGAACCCCGGCGACAACGACTGCGACAACCGCTTCGCTGACAACGGCAACGATTTTATGGCATTCAACTTGCGCGACCTTAAGGCTGAGGCATTGAGTTCTGCGCGGCCGTTTCCCCGTGGCATATGCGAATCTGTTCCTGCGAACACTCGCCCGGCTTGCCCTAAAGCCGTTCGGGATGCTCGCAGTCCGTGGTTTCGATGCAGGGATGAACTTCCGCCTCGCCATGGCACTGGCCAATCTGCTATGGAAAAAATACCCGCGCTTTTCAGCTACGACAATCCCAACATCGCGCTACCCGCAAATGCCGGGAAACCGCACCATCGTAATCCGGCAATCCCGTTCAGGCAGCAATGCACTTTTGGGCAAATCGGAACTTGGCGACAGGAAATTTCCACCCTTCACTTGACGTGTTGCCAAACGAACACTTTGCAGATTGCACTGCGCAAAAAGCAGGCTAAATTTAAGCTTAAAATGAAGCTTGTCTAAAATCGGAGCCATCCGAGACAGCTCCAGAAAATCCTTTCGCCAAGCCAGGCGTCACTGCATTGACCGCCTGAAGGCAATTGAAGAATTCAGCCACTAGCAATCTAAACAACCAAACAAAAAGGGAAAAATGAAGCCATGAAAAAAACGTTTCCACTCTTGTTTTTCTGCTTTGTCTTTGCCACTGCGGCCCGGGCGGCCGAACAGATCGATCAATCATTGCTGCGAGAAGCCCGCGCCGGCGCCCGGCGCGGCAGTCGCTGGCTGCTCGAGCGTCAGGCCGACAGCGGCGCCTGGAGCGGCGAGCCCTCGATCGCCGCGCTGGTCATGCAGGCGCTGCTGCATGGCGATGCCGCCAGCGAGGAAATCCAAAACGCCGTCGCCCGAGGACGCGAGTACATTCTGCAGGCGCAGCGACCGGATGGGGCCTTTGCCGGGAACTATCAGGACTATGTGAATTATACCACTTCCGCCTGTCTCGCGGCTCTGGCCATGCTCGACCGTCCCGAGGATCAGGAAGCCATGCGGCGGGCCCGGCGCTTTCTGCTGGAGCTGCAATTGCGCGAAGAGCACGCCGCACACCCCACCGAGCCGGACAGTCCGTTCTATGGCGGCATCGGCTACGGTTCCGGCGGCCCCACCGTGCCCGACCTCTCGAACACCCAGTTCGCGCTGGAAGCGCTCTACCTGACCGAGCATCTCGATCGCGACACTCCCCAGGCCGAGGCGGCGCGGGCGACCTGGGTTCGCGCCATCAGCTACCTGCAGTCCGTGCAGCATGTGCCGGAGGACGCGGACTCCGCCTGGCGCCCCGATCCCGAACAGGCTCCGGAATACGATGGCGGCTTCATCTATCGTCCGGATCAGTGCCGGGTGCGCGAAAAGCTGACTGGCGAGTTCGAAGGCCAGCCGATCTCCTACGGCGCCACCACCATGGGCGGTCTGAAAAGTCTGATCTTCGCCGAGGTCGACCGGGAGGACCACCGCGTGCAGGCCGCCGTCGACTGGCTCAAGCGCAACTATACCCTGGAGGAAAACCCGGTGATCGGAGCCGAAGCCCACTACTACTATCTGTGGACCTTTGCCAAAGCCATGCAGGCCTATGGCCAGGAGGTTTTGGATCTGGCCGACGGCGAAACCCGCCATTGGCGCTCCGATCTGGTGCGCAAGCTGCTCGAACTCCAGCAGAGCGACGGCCACTGGGTCAACGAGGAGTCCGGACGCTACATGGAAAGTATTCCCGAGCTGACCACCGCCTACGCCATGATCGCCATGCAGATCGCTCTGGCCGGGCAAGCTCCTTGAAGTCGGTCGTCCGAGATTGGGCGGACAGGAAGGAGAAGCGAAAAATGTGGATGACCGGCCGAACTCAGCCCCTGGCTCCGCGTCCCGTCGCGGAATGCCTGGAAATCCTGGCGGCAATCGGCTTCTCCGGAGTTGAAATCTGCCTGGAGAACCCGGACCTGCAACCGTCCGGTCTGACCGCCGAAAAAGCCGCCGCGATTCGGACGCGTCTGAGCGATCTCGGATTGTCCCGTAATTCGGCAAGCTATCATCGCGACTATATATATGACGACGCAGTTCTGGCCGACACGGTCAAGGCCGTATCTCTAGCCCCCGCCTTCGGCGCGGACATCTTCGTGTTCAGCGGCACGGTGGCGCGTCCTGACGATCGGCGTCCCTGGGAGCGCATGCTCGAGCGCACTCTGGAGTTGGTGGCCGCCGCCGAGACCGGCAATGTGACGCTGGCCATCGAGTTCGAGCCCAACTTCATTGTCGGCTCCACCGCCGACCTGCATCGGCTGTTCGAGGCGATTCCCTCGCCCCGGCTGCGGGCCAATCTCGACCTGGGGCATGTGTTTCTCTGCGATCCCGAGCCGATCAAGGCGATTGAGTCGCTCGCCGGCAAGGTTTCCCACGGCCACCTCGAAAACATGCGGCGCGGAGTGCACCGCCATCTTCCCCTGCACGAGGGCGACATGGATATTCCGGCCTACCTTGAAACTCTGAGTGCCACCGGCTTCGATGGACCGTTGGCTCTCGACCTGTACGACGGCGACTATCGGGAGCTGGCAGTCGCCGCCTTGCGTTTCCTGCGGGATTCGCAAGTTGCGTTCAACTGATGGTTTCACGCGCCCCGCGGGGCGCGTGAAACGAATTGGGAAATCGCGGGCGAAGCGGGGAAGGTGCTTAATCCAGGCCGATCAGCGGTTCAATCGTATAGGAAGTGGTCCACTGCTCGGTCTCGCCCGGTTCGATCGAGAGTTTGACAAAGGGTTCGGGGCAGATTACGTCTGGCCGTCCCCAGATCGCGATCCGATGCAGAGGCCGGTCGCTGGCGATCGCCAGGGACAATCCCGCATTCTCCTGAACCAGGCGAATCGGCTCGTCGGCCGGCAGGCCGCTGCCGGCTGCGCTGGCGTAGTAGTAGGCACCCTCCGGCGCTCGGGTGAAGCGAATGGTGTTTTCGTCGGCAATCAGGGTGCCTTCGCGCGTGTTGGCGGTCGCAATCTCGACCGGGGTCTGCCATTCGACTCGGTAGCCGGGGCCGACTTCAAGTCGGCCGATCAGTGAAAAATTGTGGCTGTAGTGCTCGGTGGTCAATGTTTGGCGGCCAAGATTTTGCAGACTGCGGACAAGGTTGAAGCCATTTCCCCGCAATTCTACCTTGATTTCAAGCCGATAGCCGCGTTCGCCGTCTTCCTCGCGCAAAGTCTGTACGAACCGCAAAGTTTGTCCGTCGATTCGGCGGACGCTGTTGTCGGGCTTCTGAACTATCGGATAAAGATGGCTGAACCGGTAGTTCGCATCCGACTCCCGCTCCAGGAATCCCACCCCGATCTTCATGAAGGAGCCGCCCACCGGGGTCTGCTCGTAGCCGGCCGGGCCGTTGATGTCGAACTCCTCGGCCGTGCCCCCGACATGATCGTGATGCAGCGGATTGCGCGGGGATCCGATTTGAGTAAACAGGGGCGTACCCTGCCAGTCGGCCGCGATCACCATCCCCGGCAAAGTGAAGCGTCGCCCCTGATAGTAGGGCACGTCGGCAGTCGGATTCGGCATGACGATCCGCAGATTGTCATTCTGCAGCAAAAAATGACCGTCCTCGTCGACCATGTTTTCAGTGGTTGCGCAGCCGCAGGCCAGTGCGGTCAGCGTGGTGGTGGCAATCTTGGCCAGCGGCTTGTGTTTCATGGCAGCCTCCTTTGCACAAGGGTTTAAGATGGTGTTCGGAAATTTAGCCTGGATAACTCAAGGGGCAAGCTTTCCCTGAATCCGCAAAAAAACGATCATTCCAGACTGCCCCCGGCCGAGCCGCGTCGACGTTTGATTTCGCCGCGCCTGCGCTTTTCCGCCAGTCGGCGCTCTCTGGCGCCCCGGCTTGGCCTGGTTTTGACCCGCCTCTTCGGCGGCGCGGCGGCGCGACGAATCAGTTCGATCAGCCGTTGCAGGGAATCAGCCCGATTCCGTTCCTGCGTACGATGGCGCCGCGCATCGATCACCAGCACCCCCTCGCTGTTGACCGCGTTTTTCGCCAGGCCAAGCAAACGTCTCTTTACCGGCTCCGGCAGGCTGGCGGAGGCGGCGACCGGAAAGCGCAATTGCACTGCCGTCTTTACCCGGTTGACATTCTGCCCGCCCGGGCCGGAGGCTCGCACGGCCTGAAACTCCAGTTCGTTTTCGTCCAGAAAAAGCTTGCCGTTCACCCTGATCACGACGGTTTCCCCCATCCTTCGGTCTGGCGCAGTCCTTCGTAAAGCACGATCCCCACCGTGTTGGCCAAATTCAGGCTGCGGCTGTGCCGCCCCGGCAT
Organism: Lentisphaeria bacterium; assembly: GCA_007130365.1. Taxonomy (GTDB): domain Bacteria; phylum Verrucomicrobiota; class Lentisphaeria; order Oligosphaerales; family PUNB01; genus SLSR01. The sequence goes on along the minus strand of SLSR01000221.1, from coordinate 807 downwards.
TGGCAGTCGATACAGGAGATCCCGGTAGCGTTCGTAGAAGATCCCCGGCAAGCCATGCCCCTCGTTGCCGAAGACCAGAAAGTCTTCGGACTCGAACGACCAGTCGTAAAAAGAGTTGCGGCCATGCGTGCTGAGGAAAATCATGCGGCGCGGCTGCGACTTGCGCAGAAAGCCGTCCCAATCCGCATGGACAGTCAGGGAAAGGTGTGGCCAGTAGTCCAGGCCGGCCCGGCGCAGGCGCGATTCCGCGAGGGAAAAGCCGAGCGGCTCGATCAGGTGCAGCTGGCTTTCGGTGGCCACGCAAAGCCGTCCGATATTGCCGGTGTTCTGGGGGATTTCCGGTGCGATCAATACAATATTCATGGCTCGAATCCACAAGCATCACATGGGATGCGCGATTAAACCTGGTCTCTCCTGCCGTCAGGCGGGTCGTACAGGTCGGACAGAGCCGGCGGAATGGGCGGAACGCCCGGCGGGCTGAAGCCGCGCCTGGACTGGTGCATGAAGGCGGAGCATGGCGGAGAAAAATGGCATCCCCAAGGGGATTCGAACCCCTGTTGCCGGGATGAGAACCCGGTGTCCTAGGCCTCTAGACGATGGGGACGCGGACAAACAAGACATATAATATAAATCGTCAAAATCATTTGGCAACTAAAGTGGCTCTTTCTCAAAACGAATGGGTTGTTAATAGTTTTTTCACTGTCATCCCATGGAATATTGGAATCGTGGAATGTTGGAATGTTGGGGCAAGGAACTTATGACTTTTATGGGCATATCCAAGAACCTGAACTGGGGTTTTGGAAAACT
>SLSR01000151.1 GCA_007130365.1 Lentisphaeria bacterium | reverse complement strand
CACATTGAGCCGCAGAATCGGCTCGGTTTGCGAACTCCGCAAATTGAAGCGCCAGGATCGACCGAACTCCATGGAGAGCCCGTCGACCTCCTCGACGCGGTCGGCCTTGGGCTGGTAGCAGGCTTTGATGTTGGCAATGATGGCGGCGGCGTTCTCGACCTTGCGATTGATTTCTCCGCTGCTCGGGTAGCGCTGCCGGCGCTCGGCGATCAGCTCGGAAAGCGGCCGGCCGCCGGTGCTGAGGATTTCGGCCATCAGCAGCCATGGGATCATGCCGCTGTCGCAGTAGGCGAAGTTGCGGAAGTAGTGGTGCGCCGACATTTCGCCGCCGTAGATCGCGTCTTCCTTGCGCATTCGCTCCTTGATGAAGGCGTGTCCGGTCTTGCACTGCACGGTCCGTCCGCCGGCCTGCTCGACCATTTCGATGGTGTTCCAGGTCATGCGGGGGTCGTGGATCACGGCCGCGCCGGGGGCTTGCCGCAAAAGGTGGGCGGCCAGGATGCCGACCATGTAGTAGCCGTCGGCGAACTCGCCCTTTTCGTCGAAAAAGAAGCAGCGGTCGAAGTCGCCGTCCCAGGCAATGCCCAGCTTGGCCGCGTGGCTGGTCACGGGATCGGCGGTGGCCGCGCGGTTCTCTTCGAGCAGCGGATTGGGAATGCCGTTGGGAAAGGCGCCGTCCGGCCGATGGTTGACCCGAACGAACTCGAGCATCGGCAGTTTTTCGGCGACCGCGTCGAGAAACGGGCCGGCGCAGCCGTTGCCGGCATTGGCCACGATTTTCAGGGGGCGTAGTTTGTCCGGATCAATGAACGACAGCAGCTTTTCGACATATCCCCGCACCACATTCAGGCTTTGGTTCCGCCCGCCCGCCTCGGCCCTGCGGCCGAGATCGTTCTCGCGCACTCGCCGCTCCAGCTCTTTCAGGCCGGAATCGCCGCTGACCGGGATTGCGTTTTCGCGCACCAGCTTGAGCCCGTTGTACTCCATCGGATTGTGGCTGGCCGTCACCATCACGCCGCCGCCCATGCCGGGCAGGGCGGCCGTGTAGTAGATCATTTCGGTGCCGCTCAGGCCGATGTCGCGAGTGTCGGCGCCGCCGTCGTTCAATCCCCGGATCAGGGCTTCGGTCAGAGCCGGACTGCTGACTCTGATGTCGCGGCCGACCGCCACCGGGCCGGAGGGCAGAAAATGGGCGGTGTAGGCGCGGCCAAGCTTGTAGGCGATCTCTTCGTTGAGTTCGTCCGGAACCCGGCCGCGAACATCGTAGGCTTTGAAGCAGGCAAGTTTTTCCATTGTTTGACAATCCTTGACAATCAGTTTGGTCGCGCCTCCAGCCATGGCCGAGAGCGGATGAATTGATCAGGCTAGATATATTCGACGGTGGCCGGCGGTTTGGGGGTCAGGTCGTAAAGGCATCGATTGACTCCGGGGATGGCGGTGATTCTCCGGCAAATCCTCTCCAGCACCTCCCACTCCAGACGAGCCGGGGTGGCGGTGCGGGCGTCCAGGCTGTCGATGCAGCGCACGGCGACAATGCGTCCGAACTCGCGCCGCTGGTCGCGAATGCCGGTGGCCCGATCCTGCAGCAGGACGGCCAGGTACTGAAAGGCGCCGCTGTCGGCCAGCTCATCCTCGACGATCGCGGTTGCCTGGCGCACCAGTGTCAGCTCGTCTTCGGTCACTTCGCCGACAATGCGCGCGGCCAGGGCGGGTCCGGGGAAGGGAATTCGACTGGTCAGTTGATCGGGCAGGTCGAGCAGCGCGGCCACCTTGCGCACGCCGTCCTTGCGCAGGGTCTTCAAGGGTTCAAGCACCTGGTAGCCGTATTCCTTCTCGGGGTCGATTCCCAGTTGGGACAGGATATTGTGCTGGCGCTTGATGCCGGCCGTGGTCTCTTCAATGTCGGTCAGAATGGTTCCGTGCAGCAGGTATTTGGCGCCGGTCTCCCGAACCAGACGGCCGAACACATCGCAGTAGAAGGTGTTGGTGATGGCCTGGCGCTTTTCCTCCGGATCGGTCAAGCCGCGAAGGGCGGCGAGAAATTCTTTGCCGGCATCGACCACCTCGATCGGGATGTTCATCTCGGCGAAGACCTTTTCCACGAACTCCGGCTCGCCGGCCCGCATCAGGGCATTGTCCACAAAAAAGGTCTTCAGTTGAGTGCCAAGCGCCCGATGGCCGATGGCGGTGACCACGGCGCTGTCAACCCCGCCGCTCAGGGCGTTGATGGCGACGCCGTCGCCGACGGTCTCTCTGATTTCCGCGATCCGCTCTTCGATAAACTTGCGATAGTCCATGTTTCGGCTTTTTCCTTATGGCTCTCTATTCATCCTCTGATCCTGGCCGCAGGTTCTCCAGCCTGTCCGGATCTTCCCGAAGACGCTCGATCAATTCCCCGGTGATGTCCAGCTCCTCGTTGACAATGAAAAAAAGGTCGCTGCGCAGCATGACCATGTCAAGCCCGCGTCGGGTCGCCACTTCCCGGGCGAGCGGACGCAGCTTCTGATGCAGGTCGCGGACCAATTTCTGGTGATACTCGCGCAATTGTCGCTGACTTTCCTGCAGTTGAGCCTGCAACTGCTGGCCGGCCTGGGTTTCGAAGCGAATCAGTTCGCGCTGCTGTTCCTCGGTTGGCTCTTCGCCCATTCTTTCGCGTCGCGAACGCAGCAGATTCTCGTATTGCTGCTTGCGCTCTTCCAGCTCCCTGCTCAAGGCCTGATCCTTGTTCTGCAGGCGGGCGTCGAACTCGGCGTCCAGCTCCAGCTCGGCCACCAGTTTCTGAATGTCAAGCAGGCCGATTCCTGCGGTCGGCGTCGGCTTTTCGCCGAAGCAGCCTGCCGCAATCAGCGCTCCTGTCAGAAGCACTGTCAGAACCAGGGGAATTCGCTTGTGGTATCCGTACATTTCAATCGTCTCCTTTGGGGTTGTCGGTTGCTATTCAATACATTCCTTCCGGATCTTCCTTGCGGCCAAGGGTGGCGGCGATCGAGGGGGCGGCGTGCTCCCGGTCGATCTGTTCCTGGCGCGACTCGCGCATATATTTGACGGTTACCTGGCCGGCCGCCAACTCCTCGCCGCCGACGATCACGGCCAGCTCGGCGCCGCATTTGTCGGCAGTCCGCATCTGTGCCTTTATGCTGCGCCCTTCGGTTTCGCACAGCACGCGCACTTGGCGGGCTCGCAGCTCGCGGCTCAGTTGCAGAGCACAAACCTCGGCCTGGTCGCCGAGAATCGCGATGAAAACATCGACCGGCCCATGTCCCGGGCTTTCCTGCCTCGGGCGATGTCGGGCCATCATCAGCCTTTCCATTCCCAGGGCAAATCCGACCCCCGGAATCGGTTTGCGGCTGCCCGGCAGCTCGATCAGATAGCGGCCGCCGCCGGCCAGCGCGTTTTGCGCGCCCAGGTGCGGGCTGTCGCTGACCACTTCGAAGACCGTGTGCTCGTAGTAGTCGAGACCGCGCACCAGGTGCGGAGCCACTTCGTAGGCAATGCCAAACGCATCGAGCGCCCGCTGCACCTGCCCGAAATAGGCGCGGCTGGTCTCGCTCAGCAGATCGACGATCGGCGGCGCCTGGGCGACAAACCCCCGGCAGGCTTCCACTTTGCAGTCGAGAATGCGCCAGACGTTGGAGTCGAGCCGGCGCCGGCAGTCTTCGCACATTTCCTCGACATGCGGCCGGAAATGCTCCTGCAGGGTTCGGCTTGCGTCTTGCCGGTCTTCGCGGGTGCCCCGCGAGTTCAGCAGCAGGCGAAAATCGTCGATCCCGACCGCCCGCAGGTAGTCGAACAGCATGACCATGCTCTCGGCGTCCAGCAAAGGGGTCAGCTTGCCGACAGCCTCGACTCCGATCTGATGAAACTGTCGCTTGCGCCCGGCCGCCGGCCGTTCGCCGCGAAACATCGGGCCGCAGTAGAAGACGCGCTTTTCCTCGCCTTCGCCCACCCCCTGGTTGGCGATCGCCCGCATCACTCCGGCGGTGCCCTCCGGCCGCAGGGTCAGGCTGCGGTCGCCGCGGTCGGTAAAGGTGTACATCTCCTTCTGCACCACTTCAGTGTCGCTGCCGATGCCGCGGACAAATACATCGGTGCGTTCAATGATCGGAGTGCGCAACTCGGCGTAGCCGTAAAGCCCCATGACTCGGCGAGCCGTATTTTCCAGTCTGACCCATTCGGCGGCTTCCGGGTGCCACAGATCGGAGGTGCCCGGCAAAGGTTCCAGTTTGCCCATTGATCGGATGCCTTTTTTCGCTAGGCTTCGAACATTCGCTACTTGCCAATGTCTTGGGGGGAGAGCTTGGCAACCTTGCTCTTCATGATGCGTCCGGGCTTGAACTTGACCACCACTCGCTCCGGGATCATGACCGTGTTGGTCGGGGCGTTCGGGTTGCGGCCGACCCGGGGACGGCGTTTGGCCAGTTCGAAGACGCCGAAGTTGCGGAATTCAATGCTGCGCCCGGCCGCCAGTTCGGCGGTGATCATCTTGAAGGCGCTCTGCACAACTTCCATGACATCCCTCTGATTCATCCCGGTTTGATTGGCGATACGAACCACTAAGTCGCGCTTGGTCATTTTTCCCTTACTCCTTAAGCTCTGAAATCCGTTTTCTTGTCCGCAGGACCGAAAGTGGTTCCTAAGATACCATGACTTGGCGATGACTCAAGCGGTTCCGCGAAAAAATTTTAGAAAAACGCGGCAAGCCATCGGCCTGCCGGGAGCGGATGGATAAAGCGGGCGCGCCCGGAAGAGAATGGGCTGGCGGCTGGCCTGGCATTGAGCGGAACGCCCGGCATCAGCGGCGCGAGGTACGAGTGTCCTCCTGCATGCCGTTGTTCAAGTAAGCCGCTACGCGGCAGTTTGTTGTGCGGCATATTGTAATTAAAGGTGTATAGTCCTTCCCGCCCGACTGGAGTCGCTACCTTAGGGCGTCAATGAAGGACCATACACAAT
>SLSR01000107.1 GCA_007130365.1 Lentisphaeria bacterium | reverse complement strand
CTATGAATTGACGGTTCGGCGATTAAATTAAAAACCAGTTGTTTTTTCGGTGTAAAATTTTTTTCGGTAAAGAAAGGTGAAAAACGGAGCTATGGCCAAAATCACTTTCATGGGCGCGGGCAGCACGGTCTTCGCCAAAAACATTCTCGGCGACTGTCTGGCAACCCCGGCCTTGCGGGAGAACCTGCATATCGCCTTGTACGACATCGACGCCGAGCGGCTGCACGACTCGCGGCTGATGCTGGACAATCTCAACCGCAACATAAACGAAGGACGCGCCACCATCGCCAGCCATCTCGGGGCGCGGCAGCGGCGGCAGGCTTTGCGCGGCGCCGATTTCGTGGTCAATGCGATCCAGGTCGGCGGCTATGAGCCGAGCACGGTGATCGATTTCGAGATTCCGAAGAAGCATGGCCTGCGCCAAACCATTGCCGACACTCTGGGGATTGGCGGCATCTTCCGCGCCTTGCGGACGATTCCGGTGATGCGGGAGTTTGCCGACGACATCGAAAGGGAATGCCCCGGCGCCTGGCTGCTCAACTACACCAATCCGATGTCCATATTGTCCGGCTACATGCAGCGACATACCCGGGTCAAGACCGTGGGGCTTTGCCATTCGGTTCAGGGTTGCGCCAGCCATTTGCTGAAGGCTCTAGACATGGAGGACATGGTCGAGGGAATGCAGTGGAAGGTTGCCGGGATCAACCACATGGCCTGGCTTCTCGAGGTTTCACACCAGGGCAGGGATCTTTATCCGGAAATCCGGAGGCGGGCGGCGCGGAAAAACCGGGCGGCGCGGAAAAAAGGCAGTGAAAAGCATGGCGACATGGTGCGCTACGAGATGCTGCGTCATTTCGGCTACTACAACACCGAGTCCTCGGAGCATACCGCCGAGTACCATCCGTATTTCATCAAGAGTCAGCACCCGGAACTGATCGAGGAATTCAACATTCCCCTCGATGAATATCCGCGCCGCTGCGTCCGGCAGATTGAACAATGGAGGAAGCAGCGCGACGAACTGGTCAACAACAGTCAGCTTTCCCATAAGAGAACCCATGAATACGGTTCGATCATCATGGAGGCGATGGTGACCGGCAGGCCGGTCTGCATCGGCGGCAATGTCCTCAACCACGGCCTGATCCCGAACCTGCCGGGCAACGCCTGCGTCGAGCTGCCATGCCTGGTCGACCGCAGCGGCGTGCAGGGGGTCTATGTCGGCGAACTGCCGGAGCAGTTGGCGGCGCTCAATCGCACCCATGTCAATGTCCACCTGCTGACCATCGAAGCGGCTGCGACCTTGTCCAGGGACACGGTCTATCATGCGGCGATGATGGATCCGCACACCAGGGCGGAATTGACTCTCGACCAGATTCGCGCCATGTGCGACGATTTGTTCGAGGCGCACGGCGACATGCTGCCGGGCTATCGGTAGTTGATCCCTGTCCGGTCGCAGGTCGAGTATCTGGCCCGACCATGATCGATTCGCATGGCTGAGGCCAATTGCCGCGGGTCCCTCCGCACTTGCGGAGACTTGCCGTGAACTTGGTCGAATTTGGTTTCTTGCAAACAAAGGTTGCGACTTTCGCAACGCCCACTATAGCCAAAACAAGGAGTAGTCGTGAACCGTCGCAAATATCTGGTCACCGGCGGCGCCGGATTTATCGGCAGTCATCTGTGCGAGGCTTTGCTGGAAGCCGGGCGGCGGGTGACGGTGGTCGACGACTTGTCGACCGGTTCGCTGAACAATGTCAACCACCTGCTGGCGCGTCCCGGTTTTTCCCTGGTCGAGGGCAGGGTCCAGGACTGCCCGGCCTTGCCCGGCCTGGTGGAGGAGGCGGATGTCATTTTCCATCTGGCCGCGGCCGTCGGGGTCGAGTTGGTGGTCAAGTATCCGGTGCGTACGATCGAGACCAACGTCCATGCGGTGGAGCGGGTCTGCGAATTGGCGGCGGCCGCGCGGAAGCGCCTGATCTTCACCTCGACCAGCGAGGTTTACGGACGGGCCTTGAGCGAGCGCTTCAACGAGGCCGACGACCTGCTGATCGGCCCGCCCACCCATTATCGCTGGTCGTATGCGGCCAGCAAGGCGCTCGACGAGTTCCTGGCTCTGGCCTGCCACAAGGAGCGGGGACTGCCGGTGACCATTGCCCGCCTGTTCAACACGGTCGGGCCGCGCCAGACCGGCGCCTACGGCATGGTATTCCCCCGCTTTGTCGAGGCCGCCCTGCGCAACCGGCCATTGCGGGTGTTTGGCGACGGCAGTCAGAGCCGCTGCTTCTGCCATGTCGCCGACACGGTGCGGGCTCTGCTGGGGATCGAGGCGGAGGATGCGACGGTTGGCGAAATCTACAATATCGGTTCCGAACGGCAGATTTCAATCATCGATTTGGCGCGGCGCGTGATCCGGGTTCTGGGCAGTTCGTCGACCATTGAGCTGGTCGACTACGCGGAGGCCTACGAGCCGGGGTTCGAGGATATGCTGCGGCGCGTGCCGGATACCGATAAGATTCGCGACCGCCTGGGCTGGCGGCCGCGGAAAACCCTGGACGAAATCATACTGGAGGTCGGGGAAGGGCTTGCGAAAACCATTGTTCAAGGTTGACCTGGGGGGGCTGAACCCGCGGCAGCGCGAAGCGGTCTCCACCGTCGACGGCCCTTTGCTGGTACTGGCCGGCGCCGGTACCGGCAAGACCCGCGTGGTTACCTCGCGCATTGCCTGGCTGATCGCCGGCGGCATCGAGCCGGAAGCCATTCTGGCGGTCACCTTCACCAACAAGGCGGCGCTCGAGATGAAGGAGCGGATCGGCCGGATGGTGCCGCGGGAATTGGCGCAAAAGGTGACCGCCTGCACTTTTCACTCCTTTGGCGCCCGCCTGCTGCGGCAGCACATCGGCCGACTCGACTATTCGCCGCGCTTCGATATCGCCAGCGACTCCTACACCGACGGCGTTGTCCGCGAGCTGCTCGCGGAACTCGCCCTGAACCGCGACGGACAGTTGCCGGCGGCCGCCTGGAAAAGCCTGATCAGCCGCGCCAAGTCCTCCCTGCTGGCGGTCGGGGATGTCGTCGAGTCCTCGGACGGCGGCTCCTGGCCGCTCGGGTTTCGCGAACTCTATCGCCGCTACCGGGGTCGCATGCAGTCTTTGAACATGCTTGACTTCGACGACCTGCTGGGACTGACCGTCGAGCTGTGGCGCCGCTGCCCGGAGATTCTCGGAGCCTGTCGCGAACGCTATCGCTACCTGCTGGTCGACGAGTACCAGGACACCAACCACGCGCAGTTCGCGCTGACTTCGATGCTGGCCGGCCCGCGGGCCAATCTGTGCGTGGTCGGCGACGACGATCAGTCGATCTACGGCTGGCGCGGCGCCGCGGTCGGCCACATTCTCGAGTTCAAGGATCATTTTCCAAAGGCCGCGGTCATTCGCCTGGAGCAGAACTATCGCTCGACCAACACGATTCTCGAGGCGGCCAACCATGTGATTGCCAACAATGCGGCCCGTCACGACAAGGCGCTTTGGTCGCAGGCTGGCGCCGGCGAGAAGATTCTGGTGGTCAAGGCGGCCGATGAACGCGACGAGGCGAGGTGTCTGGCCGAACTGATTCGCGACCGGCGCGCCACCCGTGCCGGGTCGCTGGCCGACTTTGCCGTGCTCTACCGCTCCAATCACCTGTCGCGCGCGGTCGAGGAAGCGCTGCGTCACGCCCGGATCGACTATTGCCTGGTGGGAGGCAAGTCGTTCTATCAGCGCCGGGAAATCCTCGATGCGATCAGCATGCTGCGTCTGGTGCGGAATCCGCGGGACGACCAAAGCCTGCTGCGGGTGCTCAATGTGCCGCCGCGCGGGATTGGCGAAAAATCGGTCGAACGCCTGCGTGAATTGCAGCGCATAGTCGGGCGGCCGCTCTCCGAATTGCTCGGAATTCCGGAGTATCAGCGCGAGCTGACGGCGGGCGCGGCGCAGGCGGTGCGCGAGTTCGACGGCTGTCTGCTACACTACCGCGAGCGGTTTGCCCGGGGCGGCGGGCTGGCCGACACGGTGCGCGCCTTCCTGACCGACTCCGGCTACCTCTCCGGTCTGGCCAGGATGTACAAGCCGCGAGCCGATGCCTTGAAGCGCCGTGACAACCTGCTGGAGTTTGTCAATTCGGCGGCCGAGTTCGAGGACAGGGCGGCGGGCCGGGGCGGCCTCGAGGAGTTTCTCGAGTCATTCGCCCTGCGCGACGACAGCGACCGGGTGCAGGGGCGCCCCGACAACAGTGTCAATCTGATGACCGTGCACGCGGCCAAGGGACTGGAATTCCCGGTCGTTATGGTGATCGGGCTGGAGCAGGACTTGTTTCCGCATTACAACAGTGTCAGGGAGGGCGGCCTCGACGAGGAGCGGCGTTTGTTCTATGTCGCCGCCACGCGGGCGCGTGAAGAGTTGATTCTGACCTACACCAGCTCGCGCCGGATTAACGGGGCGCCGAGTCCGCGGCAGATTTCCCGCTTCATCCGGGAGATCCCCCTGCGCTACACCGTCGAGGCTGACTCGGGAAACGCTCTGCGCCCGGCACCCGCCGCCGAAGCCGCCGACTATCTGAAGAACCTCAAGGATCAGTTTGCCGTCTAGCCCGCACCAAAAGCAAAGGCAACCCATAATGTCTTCGGATATCTTGATCCTGGTGCTCAAAAAGACGGCTCTTTCTCAAAACGAATGGGTTGTTAATAGTTTTTTCTTAGATTTTGTGGGTAACAGCTTGGTTTCAGGTGTCAGGTGTCAGGTGTCAGGAGAGAATAATGGCAGAAAGCACCTATCCTGAATAATTCACGAAGCCAGTGTGGTGCAGATGTGCGGCCTGTCTGCGTGCGACGCACAGGCAGGCGGAAGGCATGACGCTGTATAAGTAAATATTCATCGAACCCCGTTCTTTCGATGAATATTTACTCTGCTAAAAATGCAAAATCAGGTTTCAAGCATCT
>SLSR01000104.1 GCA_007130365.1 Lentisphaeria bacterium | reverse complement strand
GGCCAACTGTTCCTGGAAGACCGGCACCAGGTTTCCCTGCCCGGCCAGTTGTTCGAATTGTTTCGGGTTCGGGCTAATCATACTTTCATCTCACTTCACTGCGGGCACTTTTTGTTTCCTTGTTTCGATGCAATAGAACATAGGCCCGGAAGTTTGATTGTCAAGGCGGGTTGTCAAATTGAATGTCTCGACGAGAACGGACGGCCGCCGGGTTCAATGTCGAGCTGACCCCGTGTTCAGGAGCCATAGTGAAGCCCCCTGTCGACCATTGGTGCAAAGGCATCGTACGAAGTCTGTCGACGAAGTATTTTTTTGAGGGGGGGGACGGCGGTTGCTCTTCGTCGAGTGTCTTTGTCGGGGAGCGATTAAGCGTGGTGCCGAAGCGGGCAAATTTTGGTGCGGGCTTCCAGCCCGCCAATGATTCTGTTAGACATTTTCCCGGGGTCGCGCTTCGCTTGACCCCGGGCTTTTGAATTGGATCACTCCGTCGGGTTGGGGACTTCGGGGCAGCGCCGGTAAAATCAAAATCCAGTATTCCGGATTCGTCATTCGGCATTTTACGGTTTTCCGTGAAGAGCAGGTATCAGTCAGCCTGTCATGTGATATTGTCTGTACCATTCGACAAAGCGCGGGATGCCCTCGGCGATCGGGGTTTTGGGGTCGAAGTCCAGTTTGGCCTGGGCTCTTGCGATGTCCGCATAGGTGGCCGGCACGTCGCCCGGCTGCATTGGCAGCATGGTCATCTCCGGCTTTCTTCCCAGTTCGCCGGCCAGCAGTTCGATCATGTCCATCAGTTTTTCCGAACGGTGGTTGCCGAGATTGAAAATCTCGTATGGCTCGAGTCCTTTCTTGTGCAGGGCGGCGGTCACGCCGCCCACAATGTCGTCGATATAGGTGAAGTCGCGCTCCATGCGGCCATGGTTGAAGACTTTGATCGGGCGGCCGGCGAGGATGGCTTCGGTGAACAGCCACGTTGCCATGTCGGGTCTTCCCCAGGGGCCGTAGACGGTGAAGAAGCGCAGTCCGACGGTTGGCAGACCGTACAGATGCGAATAGCAGTGTGCCATCAGTTCGTTGGCTTTCTTGGTTGCCGCATAGAGACTGATCGGGGTGTCGACCCGGTCGCCTTCCGAGAACGGCAGATCGCGATTGCCGCCGTACACACTTGAGCTGGAGGCGTAGACCAGGCGCGATACGCGGAGCTGCCGGCAGGCCTCGAGAATGTTCATGAACCCTTCCAGGTTCGCCTTTTGGTAGGCGAAAGGGTGGCTGATCGAATAGCGCACGCCGGCCTGGGCGGCCAGATGGCAGACCCGCTCGAACTGGTGGTTGGCGAACAAGTCGATCAGTCGGTCGCGGTCGGCGATATCCAGCTCGAACCCACGATATTCGGGGAATTTTTCGAGGATGGCGTGGCGGTCGCGCTTGATCTGCGGGTTGTAGTAGTGGTTGAAATTGTCGAGGCCGACCACTGTCTCCCCGTCTTCCAGCAGAGCGCGAGCCACATTAAAGCCGATAAAGCCGGCGGCTCCGGTCACGAGAATAGCCATTTGCGAGAGCTTCCTTTTCTGGCAATCCCTGCTTCACCGCCGCGGGCAGGCCGGAAGGGCCGGTGCCGGGCGAAGCAAGATAATTTCGAATCCTGATGCATTGCAAATTCAAAATTCCACATTTCGCAATGCCTCTGCCGTCTTTCCGTCGCCCAAGATGGTGCGTCCGCAAACTATGTCAAAGGGTGTCGCGGTAGGTTGCGCCGGTCGATGCCGTCAGGCCTGCACGACGTTGGCGGCCTGGCGGCAGGCGTTGCGGGTGTCGACAATCAGGGGCATGGCCTCGATCAGCGCTTCGTAGTCGACATGGTCGTGCGCGGTCGCGACCAGCGCCAGGTCGTAGTCGCCGGCCAGAGCCTGTTCCCAGGTGCGGCTGCGGATGCCGGCCAGATCCGAGTGTTCGCGGGAGGGATACACTTCAGGGCAGAACGGATCATAGAAATCGACCTCGGCGCCTTGCCTGGCCAGTTTTTTCCAGAGCACATAGCTTGGGCTTTCGCGCTGGTCGTCGACATTCTTTTTGTAGGCCAGTCCGACCAGCAGTACGCGGCTTCCCTTCAGCGCCTTGCCGTGCTGGTTCAAGGCCAGCATAACCCGGTTGATCACGTATTCCGGCATGGAGGTGTTGATTTCTCCGGCCAGCTCGATGAATTTGGTGGGGATTCCGTATTCCCGGGCCTTCCAGGTCAGGTAGAAGGGGTCGATCGGGATGCAGTGGCCGCCGAGTCCGGGGCCCGGGTAGAAGGGCATGAAGCCGAAGGGCTTGGTGCTGGCCGCCCGAACCACTTCCCAGATGTCGATGTCCATTTCGGTGAACACGATTTTAAGCTCGTTGACCAGGGCGATGTTGATGCAGCGGAAGATGTTTTCCATCAGCTTGGTCGCTTCGGCGGCGCGGCAGGAGGAGACCGGAACGGTCTGGCAGATGACGCAGTCGTAGAGTGCCCGGGCCGCGGCCAGCGAGTCCGGATCGAGGCCGCCGACCACTTTCGGAATGGTGCGGGTGGAAAAGTTCTTGTTGTTTGGATCTTCGCGCTCCGGTGAATAGGCCACGAAGAAGTCGCGACCGGCGCGAAGGCCGGATCCGGCTTCCAGCAAAGGCGCCAGCACGTCTTCGGTGGTGCCGGGATAGGTGGTGGATTCCAGTGTGACCAGCTGCCCCTTGCGCAGGTGGGGGGCGATCGACCGAGCGGTGTTCTCGACATAGCTCAAGTCCGGATCCCGGTGATGGGTCAGCGGGGTGGGCACGCAGATGACTATGGCCGCGCACTCCGCGATTCGCGAAAAGTCGGCGGTCGCCTCGGCTCGCCTGGTTTCCACGAAGGCCTGGCGCAAGGCTTCGGCCGGAATATGGCGGATATAGGATTCGCCCTGATTCAGCGATTCGACTTTCTCGGGGTCGATGTCGAAACCGACCACCGTAAAGTCGGCGGCGGCAAACTCGAGCGCCAGCGGCAGGCCGACATAGCCCATCCCGACGATGCCCACTTGCGCTGTCCGCGATTCGATTCCGGCCAAAAACTCGTTCTTCATCTGTGCCATTTTCCCCTTGCTTGCCTATATCCCGACATCATGCGCGAAGGCACATCGTTCGGGGTGGCTGGTTGTGAAATCGTTCTGCCGTCAACCAGCCGTTAAATTATTCAGGCAATCGATGATTGCAACTCGGTCTTCTCCGCGATCAGGACAAACCCGGGAAGTTGATCCTGGTGGTTTTCCGAACCCGGCAGAAGTCGCCATTCCACCATGCGCAGGCCGCCCGGCTTCAGCCACGACTCCAGTTGTTCGCATTCAAAGCCATGCCAGAGCGAGCCGTACTTTTCGCTGATCGCCTGGTCGTCATGCTTGATTCGGTCGGCAATGACCAGCCTGCCCCCGGGCTTCAGCTCTTTGCCCAGGGCGCGCAGCAGACCGGCGGGACGAGCCACCTGGTGCAGGACGAAATGCAGAAGCATGCCGTCGCACGGCGGCAGGCGGCCGGACAGCTTCTCCAGCCGGGAGTGGATAAAGTGGACGTTGTCGATTTGGTTGCGGGCGCAGCGCTGGCGGGCACGACGCAGCATGGCGACCGATTGGTCGACTGCGTAGACCTGGCCGGCGGAGGCCGCAAGGAAAGGCAGCAGCAAGCCGGTGCCGGTGCCGAGATCGGCCAGGGTAAGCTCCTTGCGCCCAAGCAGTCCGGCCATTGCGAACAATTGCAGCGGCTGCCGCTGGAACGACTTGGCCAGTTCGTCCCATTCCGCCGCCTTGTCGTCGGCAAAGCGCCGGGAGCCGACAGCGCGCCGCGCCAGGCACTCTTCAAGGCGGATCAGATCGGTCGGCTCATGGTTTGGCAGGCTCTCCAAATATTCCGCGAACTTGTCGAACGGCGGCCGCAGTTCGCCGACCCGGTAGAACACGCGGTTGCCGTCGCGCCGGTCGATTACCAGGCTGTGGCTGCGCAGAATCGCCAGGTGGCGGCTGATCGTGGGCTGGGGAAGATCAAGAATCGACCCCAGCTCCCAGACGTTCAGTTCCTCGAGCGAAAGCAGGCGCAGGATGCGCAGGCGGGTGTCGTCGGCCAGCGCCTTGAAAACAATTGCCTCTGAGTTGTGCATGTTCATTCCGGCAACTTTTCGCCTCGCGGGACTTACGCGGCGAACGCGATCAATGTATGACTCGCCATTTCATGGCCGCACTATCCATCTTTTATCGGGTGACCCCTTTGGCCATGTCGGGAAAGGCCGAGGGGGCGGTAGTCTGGTTGATTTCGAAGATGGCAAACCCCTTCGCGCCAGCCTGGCGGGCGGCTTCGATCTGAAGCGCCAGGCCTAGACTGCCCAGCCGATCCGTGGTCAGACCGATGCCAGGGTAGACTGCGGTTCGGGTCGGACGGGCGAGCATGATCTGGCGGCGCGTGGCGCGGGCAAAGGTCTCGACACTGTCGGTATAGTTCATTGGAGCGACAAAGTCGACCCAGCCCCGGCGCGCCCATTCCGGCCAGTTCTGGGCAATGGCGGTGGCGGCGGAAGCTTCATTGCGGAAGACGGCCGCCGAAAGCTTGACTCCCGGTCTGGCCTGGTCGGCGATTTGCCTGGCGGCGCGAACAAAGTCATCGATTTGAGCCAGGCGAAAGCGTTGCCAGGCGGCGGCCAGTCGCGGATCGCGCTCGAGATCTGCCGGCCAATCTGCGACGGATCGTCCGAGACTCCGCTCGAAAGCCCGGCGGGCGGCCGGCCCGAAACCGGTGTCGGGGGAGGGGTAGCGGATATAGTCGAGGTGAATGCCGGCGACCTGATAGTTGGCGACGAGTTCCCGGACTACCTGCAGCATCATCTGCCGATTGCGCGGATCGGCCGGACACAGCCAGTCCGGATCAAGCGTGCCGTCCCGCCGCATCAGAAAGCGACGGTCGCGACGCAAGTTGTCGACGAAATGCTGATCGCGCTCGGC
>SLSR01000120.1 GCA_007130365.1 Lentisphaeria bacterium | reverse complement strand
TTGATAGCCACAAAACACACCCCTTGGGCAAGCACTTCTGGGAACAGCGAAAGGATCTGGCATGAACAAAAAACCGAACATTGTCTACATCCTCGCCGATGACATGGGCTACGGCGACCTCTCCTGCCTGAATCCCGACTCAAAAATCCACACCGTGCATCTGGACCGCCTGGCCTCCGAAGGCATGGCCTTCACCGATGCCCATGCCTCCTCCGCAGTCTGCACGCCTTCCCGCTACAGCATCCTCACCGGACGCTACAATTGGCGCTCGCGCCTGAAGCAAAGTGTCCTTTTTGGATACGACCCGCATCTGATTGAACCCGGGCGCATGACGGTTGCGTCCTACCTCAAGGAGCACGGTTATCATACCGCCATGATCGGCAAATGGCATCTGGGCTGGGACTGGGCCACCACCGATGGCCAGCCCGTTCGGCAGGACGGCACCAATGTGGATTTCGCCGACCCGGTCACCGGCGGGCCGGACGACTGCGGATTCGACTACTACTACGGTCACTGCGGCTCCCTGGACATGCCGCCCTACGTCTATGTCGAAAATGGCCGCGTCACCGGCCAGCCAAATCGGATCACCGGTCAAAAGGAAAAGTTCTCCTGGTGGCGGAAGGGGCCGACCGGCGTTGATTTCGAGCATGCCGACGTGCTCCCCAACTTCACCCGGCGCGGGGTGAAGTACATCGAGGAGCGCGCCGCCACCGGCGACCCCTTCTTCCTGTATTTCCCCATGCCGGCTCCCCATACCCCGATCCTCCCCACCCCCGAGTTCCAGGGCAAAAGCCGCACCAACCTCTATGGCGACTTCTGTTTGATGGTGGACGATGTCGTGGGGCAGATTCGGAACGCGCTGGAGCGCTGCGGTGTCGCCGATAACACCATCCTGATCTTTACCACCGACAACGGCTGCTCCCCTCAGGCGGACTTCCAGGAGCTGGCCACCTACGGCCACAACCCCAGCCATATCTTCCGCGGGCACAAAGCCGACATCTACGAGGGCGGCCACCGCATTCCGCTGCTCATCGAATGGCCCGAGGGCATCAAAGCCGGATCGGTGAGCCATGAAACCGTCTGCCTTGTCGATCTGCTTGCCACCTGCGCGGATTTGATGGGAGCCGAGCTGCCCGACAACGCCGGCGAGGACAGCGTCAGCAACCTGCCGGTCTGGCGCGGCAAGGCCTTGGACCGTTCCCTGCGCGAGGCGACCGTTCATCACTCCATCGACGGTTCATTTTCCATTCGCAAAGACAACTGGAAGCTGGAAATGTGCCCCGGCTCCGGCGGCTGGAGCGAGCCCCGTCCCGGCCCGGCCTGCGAAGGCCTGCCGCCCATTCAACTCTACAATCTCGACAACGACATTGGCGAGCGGATCAATGTGTACGAGCAGTGCCCCGACATTGTGGAGGAACTCAAAACCCTGCTCACCCATTATGTGGAAAACGGCCGCAGCATACCCGGCGCCCCCCAGGAAAACACCGGCGGCCCGGGCTGGGAGCAGCTTTGGTGGATGAACACCTAGCGAAGCTCCGCCGGCAAGACGTGCCGCCCCTCCCTTGTCGGTTTGAGGCGGAGTATCGCCGGCAACTGGCGACCAGGGTCTGGCCTTGTTTTTGCTGGTCTTTTTCTGCGTATTCCGTGGTTGATTATGTCTTTCTTTTTTTGTAATCGCAGAATATGCGAAATACACGAAAAGATGGCACAATGCAAGGCGAAATGTAAGAAATGTAAATTCAAGGGCGTTCGATGATGTCTACAATTGGTGTGAATGATTTACGCAATCTGCAGCCGGAGAAAGAGTTTTTTGTCGGAATTGACTCCGATGGCTGCGTGTTCGACAGCATGGAGCTCAAGCACAAGGAGTGCTTCTGCCCGGCCTTCATCAACCATTACCGCCTGCAGGGGGTCTGCCGCTATGCGCGGGAGACCTGGGAGTTTGTCAACCTGTACTCCGCAACCCGTGGCATCAACCGTTTCAAGGCCGTGCTGGAGGCGCTTCGGCGGCTGGAGGCGCGTCCTGAAGTCCGGCAGCAGCTTGGCAGCCTGCCGCCGACGGCGGACCTGGAGGCCTGGGTTGCTTCCGAAACGCGCCTCAGTGGCGGCTTGCTTGAACAGTATCTGAACGACCATCGCGATTCGATTTCGCCGGACAGCATCCTGCATGCCTCTCTCAACTGGTCCAACGATGTCGTGGAGGCGGTCGAACGGATCGTGCATGATCTGCCACCCATCGCCGAGGCGGTGGCCGCGCTGGAGGATTTGTCCGCAAAGGCGGACTGTGTCGTGGTCTCGCAGACCCCGTCGGACGACCTGGTCCGCGAATGGCGCGAGCACGCCATCGACCGTTTCCCGCGATTGATCGCCGGCCAGGAGCAAGGCACCAAGGCGGAACATCTCGCGCTGGCCGCCGGGTCTAAATACGCGCCCGGGCGAGTATTGATGATCGGCGATGCCCCGGGGGATCATCAGGCCGCCCAGGCCAACGGGTTTCTGTTTTTTCCGATCGTGCCCGGCCGGGAGGCCGCCTCCTGGCGGGAGCTGCGCGCAACCGGCCTGAACCGCTTTTTCTCGGGAACCTATGCCGGCGCCTATCAGGAAAGCCTGCTGGATGCCTTCCGTCGGGGTCTGCCGGAGCAGCCGCCGTGGGCAGGGGTTAGGGGGTAGCGGTATGGCTGTGCGGGAGGTTAAGCAACTGACTGTGTATATCAAGGCATACCAAGTGGCATGTCGTTAGCAAGCTCTCCGATTGCATTGGGGGAAATTGGGGAAACTGATGCGGCGATCGATGTTGCGCGAGACTGTGGCTATATCAGCGCGGAAGATTACACACAGCTCACATCGCTGAATGCAGAGGTCGGTAAAATGTTGCGGGCAGTGCATGAACACCCGGAGAAATTCCTAACCCCTACCGCCCAACCCCCTCCAAAGAATGATGACAATGAACAGCGATCCGGGCAATCCGGAGATCGATATCCGCGCCTATTCCGACCAGGCCGAGCGGATTGCGGAATACGCGGCGGCGACCTGCCGCGGGTTCAAGGCGGTCAAGCTCAGCGCGACTGGCAAACACTTCCCGGGACGGGGGCATTCCGCGATGGACGCCCATTGCTCGGTGCCGGTGATTGACGTGGATATGGATACGCTGTGGAATCGCGACCTGCTGCCCTACCGGCATCTGGTCGAGCTGGAACTGCTGCCGTCGGTCATGCTCGCGCACACGATCTATCCGGTGGTCGACCCTGAAGCCATCGCCACCGTCAGCCGGAAGCTGATCGCCGAATGTATCTGGGAATCAACTTCGAAAAGTTCTGCCCTCGGCGTATCCGGTTCGGCTCGCGCCGGCGGCAGCGGTTATGTGATTAACCCAAGCTTCCTCGCAAAACGTCATAAACCCTTGGCTGACAACAACTTCATACATTCTTTAGGTCGCTGCGTTTCACTTTTTGTGCTTGGCTGCCCGGGATGAGTGGTTGTGTCGGGATTGCCGCCCGCCCGGTCGAGGATGCGTTCGGCGCAGGCCACCACACTCAAGGCATGCTCGATGCGTCGCTGGTTGGCGCCGAAGCTCCCGGCGCCGCGCCGCGATTAGTGTGTCGGCTCTGTTCTTCTTCGTTTCATGAAAAGCAATTGCATCACGGCTTTCCCTCTGCATTCGCGGCATCGTCTGATCCTGAAGCGTCCAGCCTGGCATCCAGTTTGTCATACGATTCGATCCAGCCAAGGTCGCCGAGGATCATATACATACAGGGCAGGCCGAGCAGGACGAGCATGCTTGAGGCCATCAGTCCGAAGGCCGTGCTGATGACCAGGGGCTTGAGTATCTGCGCTTGCAGGCTGCGTTCGAAGAGGATCGGCAGCAGTCCGGCGATGGTGGTGCTCGAGGTGAGCAGGACCGCTCGGAAACGGTCCCGGCTTGCGGCAGCCGCGGCATCGTGCAGGCTGGTCGCCGTGGTGCGTGCGTTCTTGAGGAAGATGACCAGCAGGATGGAGTCGTTGACGACGATTCCTGCCAGGGCGATGAATCCCAGCAGGCTGGGCATGCTGATCGGGGTTTGCATTAATGCGTGTCCCCAGACCACCCCGATCAGCGAGAACGGGATGGCGATCATGACGATCAATGGCTCGGTATAGGTCCGGAACTGAAAGCTGAGCAGGACGAAGATGCCGATCATGCCGATACCGAGAGCGGCGAGCATGGATAGGCGCGCTCGTCCTGTTTCCTCCAGCTCTCCGGCAATGGCGACGTTGATATGTGGATACTTTTCGTGAAAATCGGGCAGATGGGTCTTGCGGAATACGCCCATCAGCTCGTTGGTGTTGATCAGGCGAGTGTCCACATCGCCGTAGAGGGTGACTGCCCGCATCCGGTTGAAGCGTGCGATGCGAGCCCATCCCCGCTCCGGCTTCCAGGTTGCCACGCCGCGCAAGGGGACTTGCTGCCCATTCTCCAGTACAAGCATGAAATCTTCAAGATGCTTCAGGCTGTTGCGTTCGGTTTCCAGCAGGCGCACATCGATTTCGTAGGACTCGCCGCCAACCTGGACTTTATCGGCGACCAGGCCTTGGAAAGCACCGCGCAGTTGGCGGGCGACCTCAGCGGCCGAGATCCCGACTCCGTGCGCATCCTCGCGCATGCGCAGACGCAACTCCGGTTTGCCAGGCCGCAAGTCGTCGGTCAGATTGATGACACCTTCGTATTGGTTGAACCATGCCTGCAGATTCTGCACTGCGCTCTTCAATTCAGCCAGGTCATGACCGCGCAGGCGCACCTCGATCGGACGGCCGCCGGGGCCGAACCCCGGTTCGCCCAGAGTGAGACTGATCACATCCGGGAGAGTCCCGATCTGATGTCGCCACTCCGCCAGGTAGCCGTCGATGGTGCCGGAACGCTCCTCGGCACTGCGCAGATCGACGGTGATGGTGGCGACGTGCGGGCCGCTTTCGAACGCCTCGGTGTTGTGGCTGAACTGGACGTGAGCATTCTCGACCAGGTCTCCCTTCCCCGGCTGC
>SLSR01000130.1 GCA_007130365.1 Lentisphaeria bacterium | reverse complement strand
CGGTTTCCAAAGCGACGCTTGGAGACTGGGTTGTCAGGGGCTGGATTCGTTCCTTTAAAATCGGCGACAGCAGGCAGTCCGGCAGACTCTACAGCGTCAGCGACACGCTGGAGGCTCTGCAGCGCCTGGCCGCCGGCTCGCGTCCACGGCGGAAAAAACGCGGGGCGCGCATATAAAAAGGAAGACAGGATGAACCCAAAACCAAGGAGACAAAAAAATGTTGTAGCTGAACGCTGAACCCCGGAAACATATTGGACAATGGATTCCCGATCTGGATAGCGGGAATGATCGAAACTGGCATTGGAAGAACAAAAAAAAGGGAATTGAAACAATGGCAACCTTCAGCATTATACACACTTGCGGACACCGCGCGACCATTCATCTCAACGGACCGTTGGATGAACAGGAATGCAAAGTGGACGAAGTGGAACAGGGCGCTTGTCGATTCTGCCTCGCGGAAATGTACTACCGAAAGGTCTACGCCGCAAGCAGCGGTCTGGGTCCGATTGAAATTGTCGGACTCCCGCAAGATGTAAAGGATGCGGAGCGCATCCGCAGCAGCCTTCTTCAGTCCGGAATACTCGGACTGCCCACGATTGTGGACGACCTGAAACGCGACGCCGAATCGCTGGACAGAAGAAAGTTCGCAACGCGCCCCGACGAGGAAATCATCAGGAAAGCGCTTGATGTGATCTCCGAAATGCTGGCTCAGAACCGCGCGGAATGGTGGATCATGAACGAGGACACACTCCGCAGTTCATGGAGTAAAAGCCTTGTTGAGCGGTTTACAAAGCTAGAGTCGCTTCCTTGTGTGAGAAGACGGCTCTCAACGCAAATAGGCCCGCAACGACAATAGAGTAAAGAGATGGCAACTCTCCGGCATGATTCCGATTGTGTCGGAGAGTTGCTTGTTTCAGACAATTTGAAAACAGCAAAACAAACAACAACAACAACAAAAAAGGTATCAACAGTGAAGGAAAATCTACCGAACAAAGGCCAAAGCGCCGTCGACACGGGCGATTGCCAAGATCGAGATCATGAATATTGCGATAAAGCGGCAGACAAGGCGAAGGTTTATTCAACGCAAGAGCTCGCCGGGGCGAAGCGGGGAGCCACGGTATACCTCGTCAGCGCCGAGCGAACTGCGGCCAGGCTTGCTCGGGAAGGCTCGGAACACGGCCTGATCGTATTGGCCGGCTCGGACGGAGCGGGCGGCTGGCAAGAGCGACACTGCGAATGCTTTCGAGGCTTCAAGGTGGTGGTCTGCGGCAAAAACGACGAACAGGGCAGGAAACACGCCGAAGAGGTGGCCGGCAGCCTGGATGAAGTCGCCGACTCGGTAAAAGTGATATTCCCCAGCGACGCGACTGGCGGCAATCTCGACGACTGGCTGGACGCGGGCAACTCCATTGACGATTTCCTGCGCGAGGCCGAAGACGCGCCGCGCTGGCAGCCGCCCCGGGAATACCCCGAGTTCGCCTGCACCGACACCGGCAACGCCGAACGGCTCTGCGAGCTGCTCAAAGGAAAGGCCAGATGGTGCAAGGCATTCGGCTGGTGCTGCTGGGATCGAACCAAATGGCAGCTCGACCAGGACGAGCAGATGCTGTATGAAACCAAGAGAATATTCCGCAGCCTGCGGGCGGCGGCGGCAAGCGTCACGGGCGACGGCGAAAAGGCAAAGCAGCTCAAGGACAAACTGCTTTCATGGGCGGAAAAATCGGAAAGCTGCCAGACGCGCCAGCGGGTGCTGACTCTGCTCAAAAGCGAGCCGGCAATCCGAGTCCACCCTGAAGAGTTCGACCAAAACCGCTGGCTGCTCAATACCGAGAACCGGATGCTCGACCTGAGCCTGCTCGGGAACGGTCGCGATCCGGCCGTTGCGAGAGTCAAGGATCTGATGGTGACCCACATGCTGCCGGTCGAATACGACCCGGACGCCGAATGCCCGCGATGGGAGCGCTTCGTCGGCGAAATATTCGACGGCCGGAAGGAAATCGTCGAGTTCGTGCAGAAAATGGCCGGCTACTCGATGAGCGGCGACACCCGCGAGCAGTGCGTTTTCATCCTGCACGGCAACGGCCGCAACGGCAAGTCCACGATGCTCAACGTCCTGGACTCAATTCTGGGGCCGCTGAGCAGATCGGCGGCAATCGAAACCTTCTGCACGGGAAGAGGCAACAAAATCCCCGAGGACCGGGCCGTTCTGCGCGACGCCAGGATGGTCAAGACCAGCGAAGTGGTGGACAAGCAGCACACGCTGGACCTGGGGTTTATCAAGGACGCCACCGGCGGCGAGAACCTGAGCGGGAGGTTCCTTTACAAGAACACGTTCGAGTACGCTCCCCAGTTCAAGGTCTGGATGGCCTGCAACGTCAAGCCCCGAATCCCCAACATGGACTATGGCACCTGGCGGCGAATCAGACTGATTCCGTTCAATGTCAAGTTCGCCGGGAAAGAAGACAACCGCAACCTGAAAACCGAACTGCTGGCCGAGAAATCGGGCATCCTCAACTGGATGCTCGAAGGATGCCGGAAATGGCAGCAAGAGGGGCTCAATCCACCCGATGCCATTGTGGCGGCGACCGAGGAATACAGAAACGACGCCGACTCGATGGGAGACTTCTTCGAGCGCCGCATCGAGACCGGAGAGGACTTCAGCGAAGCGGCCGCCGCGCTGCACTCCAGATACGAACAGCATTGCAGAGACTGCAA
This sequence comes from Lentisphaeria bacterium, assembly GCA_007130365.1. Lineage (GTDB taxonomy): Bacteria > Verrucomicrobiota > Lentisphaeria > Oligosphaerales > PUNB01 > SLSR01. The sequence goes on along the minus strand of SLSR01000130.1, from coordinate 2,307 downwards.
CCAGACCTCCGTTTCAAGCACCGCCTTCGGACTCTCCCTCGCCGAGCGGGGATTCACCAAAAAGCGCCGGTCTGAAGGCGTGGTCTGGCAGGGGCTGCGGCTGACGAAAAACTGACTGTAGGGCATACCGAAAAAGGGGCCGATGTATGGTTGGCGACAATTATACATCGGCCCAACCTTTTTCTCTCCATGAACTTGCAGACAGACTTCCGGATTTTATGCGTGGATGCACACTTGCCTCGAACTCCTCGCGCACAACACAATAATTGCATTAACTCGACTTCCCCCAAGAACTTGCGGCGATGCGGACCATACACCCGACGGCCGTCCGCCGTACATTCAGAAAAGCGCCGTCTCCCGTGCCCCGCCACAGAAACGGAGATGCCGGCCATCCCTCCGGACGCCGCTTGCAACCACCCTCGCTTCGCCTTATCTTAAATTTCAGACCGGTCAAGTCATTATGTTCGATCTTTTTTGTGCGCGGGTGTATTCGTGGCTAACCAATCACCAACTCAGCGGCAGTCCGGGAAACAGACCCAGAAGCAGGCCCAGACTCAGAAGCAGGCCCAGGCCCAGACCCAGCGGATCGGCCAGCGGCAGATCGCCTCTTTGGATATGCTGCAGGCGGAGTATCACCGGGTTTTGTGCATGGTGAACTGCGAGATGGAGAACAATCCTCTGCTCGAAACCGAAAACCCCGCCTTCATTGTCTCGGGCGGAAACCCGGTCGAGGAGTATGACCGGCCACCGGCGCCGGACAAGAGCGACCCGCGCCACTGCATCCGCGACGACAACAACGGCGAGAAAGACTTCCGGCGCGACGGCGGCGCCGGGGAAGGCCGGGAGAACGATTTCCGCGACCCCGCCTATTCCATGGGCGGAGTGGCCGCCGGCCGGCAGGATGACTTCGACCCCTTCCGGAAGCTTCACGACTCACCCAGGCCGCCAACCCTGCTGGAGGCGCTGGACAGGCAGCTTGCGAAACTCGCCCTCAAGGTGAACGACAAGACGAAAATACGGCACTGCGGCGAAATCGTCGAACGCCTGAATATCAGAGGGTACCTTAAGATCCCGCTCAAGGCGATAGCCGATAAATGCGAATGCAGCGTGGCGGCCATAGAGGAGGCTTTGGCGCTGGTGCGGGCCCTGCGCCCGCCCGGCGTGGCCGCGAACTCGCTGCGCCAGTGCCTGATGCTTCAACTGGAAAGACGCGGACGCAAAGACAGCCTCGCGCGGCGATTGCTGCAAAGACATGCCTACCTGCTCGAAGAACACCTTTATCCGGGCCGCGATCAGCTGTCATCCCTGGCCCGGAAACTGCAATTGAGCGAAGGCGCAGTGGCTCGGGCCGTCGGCGAATTGCGCCGCCTGGTGCCGTTCCCAAGTTGCTTCTTCCCCTCCGTCAGACCGCCGCAATTTATCATGCCGGATGTCACTGTTGAACTCGACGAAAACAAGCGGCCTTCGATCTCGTACCGCAATGAGACGATTCCGCGCCTGCGGATAACCGACAAGTATGACCGACTGCTGGAAAATGTCGGCATCAACAAGGAGACCGGGGATTTCATAAGAGAAAAAAAGAGAAAGGCGAAAGATATTTTGACGATGCTTGACGAGCGTGAAAAGACCATTGTCAAAGTGGCCGGTTGCATCGCCAGCGTCCATTCCGAATTCTTTGTCGGGGGGGACACCGGTAGACTGGCTCCGCTGACCAAGCGGCAACTGGCCGGGATGTTGAGTCTGGATGAAAGCACCGTCGTTCGCGCCGTGATGGACAAATACATGATGACCCCGTACGGACTGTTTTCGTTCGAACACTTCTTTTCCGCCGGCTCCATTGCCTCGAGGGACGGAGCGGTCTCCGCCAGTACCGTCAAGCAGGCCATTAGGGAAATAACCGCCGGAGAGGACCGCCGGAAGCCACTTTCGGACAAAAAGATAACCGACGAGCTGGCGGCGCGCGGCTACAGGCTGGTCGAGCGCACCGTGACCAAGTATCGGCAGCAATTGAAGATTGGCTCTTCGAGGGAGAGAAAAAACGCATTCTGAACCGGTCTCCCGCGTAGCCCCCGGACTGCGCATTCCCGCAGGTGCGGGCGGCTATAGTCTACCGGGAAACTACCGGGAAACCCGCCGGACTTTTCGGCAACGGAGGAAAATGCCACGATGAACAGCGACTGTGAAAAAGACGGAAAAACCTTCGGAAGCACCCCCGTCAAAGTCGGGGAACTGGCCAGACGGGCCGTCAGGCGGGAGCCTTCCGCCCCGACCCCGACCGCGAGTGCCGCCCCGCCGGGAATCGTCGTG
>SLSR01000153.1 GCA_007130365.1 Lentisphaeria bacterium | reverse complement strand
TTCACATTCAGAAATGATGCATTGCTCGTGGCAGAGTTCGGGTTTCAGGTTTCAGGTTTCAGGTGTTACCCACAAAATCTAAGAAAAAACTATTAACAACCCATTCGTTTTGAGAAAGAGCCTATTTTTGCTTATAATTTGCCAGCCCCCGCCGGGGGCGGCACAAGTGTTGCGAAAGTTCAGAACTCTTTGCCTCAGCTTTGCCTCGGCGCACGGCCGAATTCGCATGAATTAATCAGGCTGGCCAAACCCCCGTCGCAGCACCAGGGCGGTCTGGGTCGGCAGATAGACTTTGATCGATTCCCTGAGATTGTCGCCGGTCAGTTCCGGCACCGGCAGGCGCGTGAAGGATTGTTCCGAGACCACCCGGCCATGGCCGCCGAATTCGGCGGCGTCGCTGTTCAGGAGTAGGGTATAGCTGCCGGGCGGCACCTCCACGTGCAGGTCGACGAACGACTGCGAGGGATTGAAGTTGAACAGGAAAAATAGTTCGCCGCGCTCGAATAGCAGGAGTTTGCGGGAGTTGTCGACGAGTAGGACGCGCAGCAGTGGATTGCCGACGACGGAATGTGCGCGAATCATCCGGAGCATGGCGCGGTCGAAGTCGGCCAGCCAGTGGAAGCGCAGTTGCGGGTCGTCGCGCAGGCTCCACAGGCGGCGGGCGTGATGGTATGACCATTGGTTGCCCTCGCGGGGGAAGTCGATCCATTCCGGGTGCCCGAATTCGTTGCCGATAAAGTTCAGGTAGCCATGGCCGGCGGTGGCGATGGTGGCCAGGCGCATCAGCTTGTGCAGAGCCATGCCGCGGTCGACCAGCAAATCCCTGTCCTGCTTGCGCATGGCCCGATAGATGGCCGTGTCGACCAGCTCGAAGATCGCGGTTTTGCCGCCGACGATTGCCTGGTCGTGCGACTCCACGTAGCTGATCGTGCATTCGTCGCGCCGCCGATTGGTCAGCTCGTGGAACAGCCAGGTCAGATCCCAGTCCTCGTCGCGGCATTCGCGCAGCAGCTTGAACCAGCAGTCGGGTATCCCCATGGCCAGGCGGAAGTCGAAGGCGCAGCCGCCGAGTGCCGTCGGCGCGCCCAGGCCGGGCATGCCACTCATGTCTTCGGCCACGGTGATCGCGTCCGGCCGCACCTGGTGGATCAGACGATTGGCGAGAGCCAGGTAGGCGAGCGCGTCTTCGTCCACATTGTGGTCGAAGTACTGTTGATAGGAGGCGAAGGCCACGCCCAGGCCGTGGTCGTGGTAGAGCATGCTGGTGACCCCGTCGAAGCGAAAGCCATCGATCCGATATTCGTCGAGCCAGAATCGGCAGTTGGAAAGCAGGAAGTGCAGGACTTCCGGTTTGCCGTAGTCGAAGCACATCGAGCCCCAGGCCGGGTGGCGGCCGCGGTCGCCGGCGTGGAAATACTGGCAGGCCGTGCCGTCGAAGCGAGCCAGGCCTTCGACCTCGTTGGGGGCGGCGTGCGAATGCACCAGGTCGATGATCACCGCCAGCCCGCAGCCGTGGGCGGCATCGATCAATTCCTTGAGCTCTTCCGGCGTGCCGAAGCGCGAGGAGGCGGCGAAGAAGCTGGAGACCTGGTAGCCGAACGAAGCGTAGTAGGGGTGTTCGAGGATGGCCATCAGTTGAATCGTATTGTAGCCGGCTTCGACGATGCGCGGCAGGATGTCCTCTGTGAACTCGTTGAAAGTGCCGACGCCGGGATTTTCCTGGGCCATGCCGACATGGGCTTCGTAGACCAGGGGATATGCCGGCATGCCGCCGCAGGGTTCGGGATTGCGCCAGCGATGGGGCTGGGGCGGGTGCCAGACCTGGGCGTTGAATATTTTCGTGTTGGGATCCTGGACCACCCGCCGGCTCCAGGCGGGGATGCGGTCGCCCTGTCCGCCGGGCCAGTGCATGGACAGTCGGTAGAGCTGCCCGTGTTGCAGCGCCTCGGGCGCCAGTTCCAGACTCCACTGCCCGTCGCGCCCCGTCGGCTGGAGCCGATACTCGTCGCATTCCCGCCATTGCGAGAAGTCGCCGATCAGCCAGACGGCGGTGGCGTTGGGCGCCCATTCGCGAAAGCGCCAGCGCCGGTTGCGAAAGTTCAGTCCGAAATGTTCGTGGCCGGCCGCGAACTCCGGCAGCGCCCGCCGGTCTTCGGTCAGTTGCCGCTGGCGCTGGTCGAAGAGTTCGCGGCGGCGGTCGAGTGCCGTCCGGAAGGGTGCCAGAAACGGATCATCCCCAAATGGGATCAAGCCCGGGCGCGGGGAGGGGACGGCTGGTCTTTCTTGCTTTTTCATCGGCTAACCTGAATTGTTCATGGTCTTGGTTCCGCCTTCAGGCGGCAGTTGGAGTGAAGCTTTAGCGAACGGACTAATGCCGACCGGCGGGCTGAAGCACCGCCTCAACTGCCGCGTAAACGCGGAACTGCGGCAGCTTGTTTCCCCCTTCCAGATTTCTTGCTCGATTCGCGTGATTCGCCTGCCTGCTCCACTTGTCCGCGTGGGAACTATAGAAAACCAGCCTTTGCTGGTTCCTTTTCAGTTTGAGTGGGTAGCTTGTTTCAATTCACATTCAGAAATGATGCATTGCTCGTGGCAGAGTTCAGGTTTCAGGTTTCGGGTTTCAGGTTTCAGGTGTTACCCACAAAATCTAAGAAAAACTATTAACAACCCATTCGTTTTGAGAAAGAGCCTCTTTGCTTGATAGGCGTACGGTCAAAGGTTGGCTCTGATTCCACAATCATGCACTAAAATCCTCGCCGGGGAACAGCATGGCTTCGGCAAACTGCATTTGAAATTCAGGATCGGCGGAAAGGTCGACATGCTGAGTTCGCCGGGCCATGCTTTCGGCCAGCTCGCGGACTTCGCGCGAGAGCAGGGCGAGTTTGGCGCCCATGCTGGCGGCGTTGCCGATAAACTTGACTTTGGCCAGGGGCACTTGCGGCAGCAGCCCGATGCGCCGGGCGTTCCTGCGGCGGATAAAGTTGCCGAAGGCGCCTGCGAGCAGGACTTCGTCCAATTCTTCAACCGGCAGTTCAGCCCGAGCCAGCAGCATGTTCAGTCCGGCGCGCAGGGCGCCGGAGGCCAGTTGCAGCTCCCGCACATCCTTTTGGCGAAGTCGAATGTCGCGGCCGTGCCGGGTCTGTGCGGCCGCGACAATGCGGAATTCGCACTGGCCCTTTTCGTTTTCAACTATGCGTTGCCGGATTGCGGGCGGGGTTTCCGGCGGCAGTTCGGCGGCCGGCAGAATCAGGCCGCTGTGGTCGATCACGCGCAGGCGCAGCAGTTCGGCCACCGTATCGATCAGGCCGGTGCCGCAAAGCCCGACCGGTTTGCGGTTGCCGATCACATTGTAGTCGAGGTCGCCGTCGTTTGCGGCCAAGACCACTTTCTCGATCGCGCCGTCGGCGGCTCGCATGCCGTCGACAATGCGGGCTCCCTCGAAGGCCGGGCCGGCCGCCGTCGAGGCGGCGAGCAGGCGGCCGTTGAGCGCCACCATGATTTCGCCGTTGGTGCCGATGTCGACCAGTGCCCGGTGCCTGCGGCCGGTATGCATGAGGGCGGCCAGCCCGCCGGCCACCGTGTCGCCGCCGACAAAGCCGCCGATATGGGGAAAGACATAGACCATGGCCTCCGGATGCCCGCGCAGGCCGCACTTGGCGGCCAGGCCTTGCAGACCGCGTTGAAAAACCGGTGTGAAGGGAATTTCGCCCAGGGCGGCCGGGGAGATGCCGCAGAAGATATGCTGCATGGCGGTGTTGCCGGCGACCGCGAATTCATAGACCTCCCGGGGTTTCACCCCGGCCTGCTCAACGGTCTCTGCCGTGATCCGGTTCAGGCTGTCGACCACCGCCTGCTGCATTTCGGCCAGGATTCGCGCATCCTCGCGAATCGCGAGGATTCGCGAAATCACATCGTCGCCGCGGGGGATTTGCGGGTTGAGCGCGGTCGCCACCGCCAGCTCGCGGCCGTCGGTCAAATCCATCAGAGTGCCGACCATGGTGGTGGTGCCCAGGTCAAAGGCGAGACCGTAGGCCCGGCCGGTGGTGTCGCCCGGCTCGAAGGCGAGGAGACGGTGGCCATAGGTTGCGACGGTTCCCTTGAACTGACTTTGGCGCAGGGTTTCCGGCAGTTCGCGCAGCACGTCGGGGGAAGCCTTCAGCGACTGGTCCAGAGCCCGTTCCAGGCGGGTCAGATCGGCGACCGGATCGTCGGCGCTCGGGGCGGGCAGTTCAAGGTAGCGCTTGGCCAGGGCCGGGCGCAGGGTGAACTCGCGCTTCTCCGCCGCCACCAGAATCCGGGCGGAGGTTTCGAAGCGAACCTCATCGGGAATTTCGAAAGTGCAGTCGCCCTCGGCAGCGGCCTGGCAGGCAAGTCGCCAGCCGTGTTCGATTGCGGTTTCCGACAGGTGTTCGCGGCAGGCGGCGGAGGGCGGGCACGCCCCCTCGACCAGGCGAACGCGACAGCCGCCGCAAGTGCCCCGGCCGGCGCACGGGGTCTTCAGCAGCAGCCCAAGACGGGCCGCCGCTTCGAAGATCGTCGTGTGGGGCAGAACAAAAACAGCTCGCCGCTCGGGCTGAAAGAGAATTCGATATTCGCGATGTGAATTTTCCATGCTGTCGAATATATCTTTGGCAAAGGTTTAGTCAACGGCTCCCCGCCCTTCTGCCCAGAGGACGGAATTCGGAAATCAACCCATGGGACGGCGCAGTCGGCGCCCGCCACTTTTCGTGTCTGCACCCCCCCCCTTTCCGTGTCCTCCGTGCTTTCCGTGGTTGCTTTGCCTTTCCTCTTTTTCAACCACGGAAGACACGAAACACGCGAAAAAACGGCATAAAGCATCGTCCCTCGAAATATTGCACATTAAACATTACCGACAGGTTCCGGGGTTGACAGCGGCGAGACCTCGCATGCCCGTGGGGGCTGACACACTTGCAGGCTAAGTGGTCAGTCAGGCGAAACCAGCAGCTCGACAATATTCCGCACCCGCCCATAGACCTCCGGGGAGCTGGAGGCGCGGGAGCCGGCAATGTTGATGACCA
>SLSR01000102.1 GCA_007130365.1 Lentisphaeria bacterium | reverse complement strand
TATTGTCAGAGACCGGGGGGGGGGGAACAATCATGCCCCAGGCTTGCCCCACCCCTGCCGGAGGCGGGGGCTGCGGGGCTGCGGGGCGGCGCCCCGGCACAAAACATAAAACCCAGGGGCAACCGAAGGGCGACCCTGGGTCAATCAGGAAAACAACATTTAGCGGGCTGAATTCCCGCACCAAAAAATGACGGTTGACAAAAAAGCCGATCAGTCTTCTTCCGTCACCTCCGCAACCTCGTCCCAGGCCTCCGGATCGTCTTTCCTCAGTCTCTGCAGCAATTTGAAGTGATGAAGCAGCAGGCTCAAGTGTTGCTCGGTCAGATCATGCTTCCCCCGATCGGTCGTCAATTGGTCGATGAACGACAGAAGAGCAGCCTTGGTCGTGCGCAGAAAATCGGGAGGTTCCACCAGCAGGATCGGCTGGTATGCGATAGTCTCAAGATGATGCGCGGTGCGCTCGATCTGTTCGGCCGAAGGATCGTCCGGCAAAGCGGCGATTTGGTGGCGAATTGAATCCACCTGTTTCTGGGTCAGAGAATCCATGGCGTTTCCTTTCATTGCTCTTTTGTGGAATGCTGATAAAAATAATATCACATTTACCATGCCCCTTCTTTGCGGGATAGCAAATGCCTCTGCCAAGCAAGCCACAGTCCAGCCGAGGTCAATCCGCTTTGGTTTTGTGCTGAGGTGCGGGGCTGCAATCGAACGACAAACGGACTCACGGCGGCCCCGTTGTCGAAAAATTCAATGGGCGGCAATTAATCCAGAGAGTTTTGGAGCGGACTTCCAGCCCGCCAATGATCCTGTGCAACACCTGCCCGGGGTCGCGCTTCGCTTGACCCCAGGCTTTTGGGCTGGACCACCTCCGCCGGGGGTGGGGGTCGCGGGGCGGAGCCCCGGCACAAAGCATAAAGCCCAGGGGCAACCGAAGAGCGACCCTGGGTCAATCAAGAAAACAAGATTTGGCGGGTTGAAGATACTGGCGCGATATCGATCGACTCTGCAGTGAGTTAGCTTTGCCTGAACATTTCGCGCTTTAAGCTTGGCTACATCTGCGGATGTGGGGAGAAGAAGAAAGGAGTGGAGCGGGTGATGGGAATCGAACCCACCTGGCCAGCTTGGAAGGCTGGAGCATTACCACTATGCTACACCCGCTTGCGAATTGCTTTATAAGATAGTCCGCATTGACCAAAGATCAACCTGCGCCGAAAAAGGCTCTTCACGGAAATCTGCAAAATGGTTTGCCGTCGGTTTTGGCGCGGACCTTCCGCCCGCAGCAAAACCTGCACACTTCGGCGCCACGCTTAATTGCTCCCCGACCAAGACATTTTCGGCAAGCCGCAGGACAAAGACATCGGCTTCCGGCCAATCAGCGCAGTTTGACCAGGAGCACCAGGAGCAGCGGGATCAGGAAGGTCTGCAGCAGAAAAAAGCGAATCAGCACCTGGGTCTTCGACCAGCCCAGGTTTTTCAGGCAATGGTCGTGCAGAGGAAACCTGACCCGATGCAGAATCTCGACCAGACCGCTTTGCCGCCCTCCCCCGCGATTGTCCCGACCCGCCTGAATGGGGCCATCGGCCGCCATGAGCGCCGGCGACCGCACTTCGAAGCCAAGGCGGCGAAAAGCCCGCAGCAAAAGCAGTTTGAGCAGGCCGGTGCCACCGTTGAGCAAGACCATCGGCGTGATCGACAGAATCAGCAGTGGGTTGCCCGAAGCCAGCACGGCGATCCCGACCAGCAAGCCGAAAAAGCGGGAACCGGCATCCCCCATCAGTATCGAGCTGGGCTCGGCGTTGAACCACAGGTACCCGGCCAGCACGCCGGCGCCGGAAAAGACCAGAATTGCCCAGACCGCCCCGTTCTCGTTGTGGGGAACCAGCAGGTACTGCGCAACTTCGCGATGGCCGACTACGACATAGAGAAAACCACCAAGGTAGAACAGCGAAACCAGGGTCAGGGTCCCGGCCAGTCCATCGACTCCGTCCGAACAGTTGGTGGCATTGATCGCCAAGACCAGAACCACGACCGCGATCGCCAGATAAAGCCAGACCGGCAAGACGACCGGGTCGCGAACCAAAGGCAGCCAGATCGACAATTGCCGTCCCTGACAGAAGACGAAAGCGGCAATCAGAGCCAGGGCGGCATCCATCGCCAGTTTGCGCTGCTCTCCCCAGGGGACGGAGCCGCGGTCGTCGAAATAGCCGCTGAACATGACCAGAACCAGGCAAACCGTAATCTGCCACATCCTGGGCGAAGCGGGGAAGACCAGAAAGAGCACCGGCAACAGAGCCAGAACCAGCAGCAGGCCGCCACCCGTCGGCTTGCCGCAGGCCTCCTCCCTGGTGGTGGCAAAGGCGCGTCCCCGGTCGCGCGGGAGAAAGCGGGACAGCTTGAGAATCAGCAGACAGGCCAGGACAGCGCCCAGGCCGGCCCCCATGCCGATCAGCATCATGTGCGACTGAAAGAGGCGAAACGGTCCCCACAATTGTTGCAGGTAGGGTGCGAGAAAAGGCAGCATTAAAAAGGCTTTAGCATTTATCCGTCTTCCCGTTCCGGGGGATTGTCCGGCGACTCCGCCTCGGACTTCTCCGGCGCCGTCTCCGACCAGCGATTCGATTCCGTCTCCACCACCGCCGGACGCTCATCCTTTCGGAGCTGCTCCAGGCGCTTGCGCTCGCTGCGCGACGGACGCTTCGCATTGGCCTCGATACTGCGAATGTCGAGGTTGACCTTGATCGGCATGCCGATGCCCAGCCGATTTTCCGCATCATCGACAATCCGCTGCTGGATTCGGTCGCGCAGCGGCACCAAGTCGACATCCGGCACCACCTCCAGCTCGACCGAAAAGACAATCTGCCCGCGAATTTCACGCACCGAGACCGACGACAGCGCCGCCTCCTCGAACTCGGTGAGAATGCGGTGGATGAACTGTCGGATCGCATTGATGGTGATGTAGAGGTTGCCGACACTGCCGGCCACCATCACGCCCTTGAACTTGCGCTTGCGACTGAACAATGGCTTGAACAGCCAGATCAGAACAAGCAGCAGCAAAAGCACGGCAAAGCCGAAGAAGAAACCCTGGCCATAGTCCTCCCATTCGGCAATCCCAATCCATTCGGCGACTCGATCCAAAGCCTTTTCTCTAATCCACATGGTCCACCTCGCTTATTTATGTTTTTGGGTATTCCGGGGAACCTGCCCAACTATTCCCGTTCGGCCGCTTCCTTCTTCTGGCCGCTGCCCTCTTCCCCATTCTCCTCCTCTTCTTCGGAATCCTCCTCGATGTCCTGGATAATCACATCGACCTTGGCGACATGATTGCCGGTAAACTCCTCGATCCGCTTGCGAATCACCGACTGCACCAATTCGGAAACCTCGGGGATTTTAGCCCCGAAACGAATCACCAGGGTGACCGCGATATTCACTACATCCCCGTCGAACTTGACCACGATACTGCTTTCCGAACTGCGCCGACTGAACATTTCAGCCAGCCCGCCCATCAGGCTGCCGCTGGCAAAGCGAACCACGCCGTCCACCTCCAGGGTGTATTTTCTGACCAGAGCGGCAAACACGCTTTCGGAAATCCGAAGCGACCCGTAGTCGTTGTCGTCACCGGGGATCGCGACCAGAGTCGCGCTCGGCTGCGACTTTGGCTTGTGGTTCTCGTCAATCTTCACATTCTTCCTGCTGTCGCTCATTTTGCTGTCGCTCATTGCACCATTCTCCCGCTTGCGGTTCAGTCGTTCATTCAACCGATTTGTCAAACCAGACATTCTCCATCACATGCTCCAGGTAACCCGTATGATATTCACCCCGAATCACATCTTCGCGATTGATCACAAAGTCGGCAAACCCGATAGTCGTATGAATGCCTTCGATAATATACTCGTGCAAAGCCCGGGAACAACGGGCCAGCGCCTCCTGGCGGTCGCGCCCATGCACGATCAGCTTGCCGACCATGCTGTCGTAGTTGGGCGGAATGCGATAGCCGGTATAGACATGGGAATCGACCCGCACTCCGGGGCCGCCCGGCGGACAGTACAAGGTTATCAAGCCCGGACTGGGCGAGAAATTGTTGGCCGGATTCTCGGCATTGATCCGCACTTCGATCGCGTGCCCGGTCAGCTTCACATCCTCCTGTTTCAAATCCAATTTCTCGCCGGCCGCGATCCGAATCTGCTCCTTGATCAAGTCGATTCCCGTGACCATTTCGGTGACCGGATGCTCGACCTGGATGCGCGTGTTCATCTCCATGAAGTAAAAGCTGCCGTCGGCGCCGAGCAGAAACTCGATGGTGCCGGCATTGGTATAGTCGACCGCCTTGGCGGCCCGCACCGCCGCCTCCCCCATCTTGCGCCGCAGACTCTCGCTCAAAACCGGACACGGCGATTCTTCGACCAGTTTCTGGTGGCGTCTCTGCAGGCTGCAGTCGCGTTCGCCGAGATGAATCACATTGCCGTGTTCATCGGCCAGAATCTGAAATTCGACATGTCGCGGCTCGACCACCATCTTCTCGATATATACCGCTCCGTTGCCGAAGGCCCGCTCCGCCTCGTTGCTGGCGGCATGGAAGCTCTTGCCCAGGCTGGCGTCGTTGTGAACCGCCCGCATGCCCTTGCCGCCACCGCCGGCCGAAGCCTTGATGATCACAGGATAACCTATCTGTGTAGCCTGAAGGAGTGCGTCTTCCTTGTCACGCAGGATACCCTCGCTGCCGGGCGTCACGGGCACGCCCGCGTTCTTCATGGTCTCCTTGGCTTTCATCTTGTCTCCCATGAGCCTCATGCTCTCCGGGGAAGGACCGATAAATTTGATCTTGCAGGATTCGCAGATCTCAGCGAAATGCGCGTTCTCGGCCAGAAAACCGTATCCGGGATGGATCGCTTCCACATCCGTTATCTCAGCGGCGCTTATTATGCGCGGGATATTGATATAGCTCTGTGATGAGGCGGCTCTGCCTATGCACACAGCCTCATCGGCGAACCTTACGTGTAAAGAGTTCTCGTCAGGTTCCGAGTAAACCGCCACCGTCCTGATCCCCAGCTCCTTGCAGGCGCGTATGATACGCAGGGCTATTTCACCT
>SLSR01000201.1 GCA_007130365.1 Lentisphaeria bacterium | reverse complement strand
GGAATGACCTCGGCGGCAATGGAAGGATTCAACAACAAAATTCGCTGGCTGAACAGCCAGGCATACGGATACCGAGACGAAGAATACTTCATCCTGAAAATATTCGATCTGCCAAACATCAGGACAAGAAGAGACCTTTGATTTTACAGAAAACTATGAAGAACCATAATTGCCGTGCATATAGTACTGTGCGCACGGCACCATTTTTGAAGCTACTGCGGGTTTCGGGAATCGCGAAATTCGATTGACACGCCGTGCGCCGGCTACACCGCGGGCGGGCACAGCTCGTCGATTGCGCGCAGCGTCTCGGAATCGAGCCGGCCGTCCGCCGCGGCGGCGTTCGAGCTGGCCTGCTCCGGAGTCTTCATCCCCGGAATCGGGCAGGTAACAGCCGGGTTCGCAAGTACGAACTGCAGCGCGAACTCGACCATGCTCGAGCCCTCGGGGACGAAATTGCGCAGCTTCGCCACCCTGTCGAGCTTTGCGAGGAAGTCTTCGCGTTGATCGCCGTCGGGGTTCCACTTCTGCCGCACTGTGTCGTCGAATCGGGTATTGGCGGTGAATTTGTCCGCGAGAAGCCCCTGCGCGATTGGTCCGCGAAGCAGCACCCCGATGTTGTGCTCGCGGCAATAGGGGAGGATGTCCTTCTCCGCGCTGCGGTTCAGGATCGAGTAGTTGATCTGACACGAAGTGCAGCCGCCCTCTGAGTCGAGCGCCTTCAGCGATGCGAGATCGTTCGTGGAGATCGCGTACTCGCGGATCTTGCCCTGCTTCTTCAGCAGCTCGAACGCCTCGACAAAGATCTCCGGGTGCTCGGGCGTTCCGACGTGGCACTGATACAGGTCGATGTAGTCGGTGCCGAGGCGATAGAGGCTCGCGTCGCAGCAGTTAATGATGCTGTAGATCGAGTTCAGCTGGGGGGCGTCGTTGAACCTGCGGCCCCAGTTCCCCACCTTGGTCGCGATATACACCTCCGAACGCTCGCTTCGCAGCGCCTTCCCGGTATACACCTCGCTCTGCCCCATGCCGTACGCGTCGGCGGTATCGAACAGATTCACCCCGGCGTCGCGCGCCGCGCGGATTGTGTCCACCGCCTGCTTTTCCTCTACCGGACCCCACTGGCCGCCGATTCCCCAGCAGCCCATCGAAACCGCGCTGACATCCCAACCTGATCGTCCGAATTTGTTGTACTTCATGTTGCTCCTATCGTTGACGCTCATCTCATCGTGAGGGTGTCAAAGGGTTCGGATCCGTGCCCCAGCCCTGGCAGTCCTGACCCTCACTGGTTTCTTGGCGATTGGCACGCGACAATCCGAACCAGTGATCCATCGTGCCAACATCTGATTCCTGAAGGGTATAGGAAATTGCTTTTCTCGACAACAATGAAACTGTAGTCCGGCAATGTGGCTGCGTCAAGCGGAAGGCTGATTTTTGGGGAATTTGGCTGTCCGTCCCGGTCCATCGGGGGCGGTCGGCCGTCCCCAGCGGGACGGCGCAAACTTTTCAGAGATGCTGCGAAAAGAGGGGGAAACAACCGAATCGAGGCGTGATGATGCGTTGGCACTTCGGAAATCTGGTTCTTCACGGGAATCTGCATTGCCGCCCTTCCCCTTGGGGGGGAAGTGGGCAAAGGAAAATATCGGGAACCGGGAAACAGGCCGAAAACCCGCCAAAGGTAAGATAATGGTAAGATAAGCCGAAATCACCGCCAAAGAAGAAGCCCGCCATAAGTGTCATAACCTACTGGCGGGCTTTGTCTTGTGAATGGAGCCAGCGAGCGGGCTCGAACCGCTGACCTGCTCATTACGAATGAGCTGCTCTACCAACTGAGCTACGCTGGCGACAAAGTCGGCAGGATAGGTAAAATAACCGGAGACTCGCATAATTCCAGCCCTGCCGGGGGATTGCGAAATCAGCGAAAATCTTTGCCGAAAAATTGTTTGAAAATTGTTATTCGTTCATTGGTCGGAGATTACGGTAAAAACGGCGGATTCCGACGGGAAAAAAGAGAAAACAGGGCTTGCAGAGTCCGCGAAAGCCGTTAGATTTTTTGATTCCGGGGCGAATCGTGATTTTGTCGAGCAGGTGCTGGCATCCTGAACTGTTCGAGAACGCAATATTTGCACTTCTTTGATGAGCGTTGGAAAGAGTCAGGCGGTGAATCGGATGGTTGGCGGAAACACATATGCAGTGAGCAGATCGGGCGAATGGAGGAGCCGGCGATGACGGGCGAACAGTTGCAGGAGTTGTGGGGGCGGACTTCCGGCAAGTTGCGAGAATTGTTGAATGAAGACAGCTACGACCGGTGGATTGCCGGGATTGTTCCTCTCAGGATGAGCGAGAGCGCCTTGGTGCTCGGGGTTTCCAACGATATCTTTTGCGACTGGTTGCGCAGCAACTATCAGGATCTGATTGCCGAGACTTTGCGGGAGGCCAGCGGACGCGCCATGAAGGTGTCGTTCGAGGGCGGGCACGAGTTCGCGCCAATCACGATTGCCGACAACCCTTCGCCCCCGGCGGCGGAAGGGCGGACAACCGGCGGGCGGGCGTCCAGGCGTTCGGCCGATCAGGCCGCCGCCCCCCCGCCGACTCCCTACAATCGGCATTTCACCTTCGACACCTTCGTGGTCGGCGACAACAATCGCTTTGCCTACGCCGCCTCGACCGCGGTCGCCAAGGCGCCGGGCAAGGCATACAATCCGCTGTTCATTCACGGAGCCACGGCACTCGGGAAAACTCATTTGCTGCAGGCGGTGGCGCACGAGACCGTCGGTCGCCGCAGGCGGGTGCGCGTGGAATACATGACCAGCGAAGACTTCACCAACCATTTCATCGACGCTTTGCAGCGGCGTTCTCTGCCCAAGTTCCGACAGCATCTGCGCAGTGTCGACATTCTGCTGCTCGACGATGTTCAGTTTTTTACCGACAAGGAACAGTTGCAGGAGGAGTTTTTTCACACCTTCAACACGCTGTTCAACAATCACAAGCAGATCATTCTGACCTCCGACCGGCCGCCGCACGAGATTGGCGGTCTGGAGAAGCGCCTGGTGTCGCGTTTCGAATGGGGTTTGACTACCGAGGTCATGCCGCCGAATATCGAAACGCGGATGGCGATTCTCAGGAAGAAGCAGGAGGAGCACAGCATCAAGCTCGACGACGACGTTCTGTTCTTCATCGCCAGCCGCATCAAGTCGAATATTCGGCGGCTCGAGGGCGCTTTGATTCAATTGGTGTCTTACGCCTCGATTTCAGGCGAATCGATTGCCCAGGCCCGGGCGGGCGAATTGTTGCGACCCTTGCTTGAGGAGGAGAGTTCGTCGTCGCTGACCATTGCGGATATTCAGCGGGCGGTGGCCGAGCATTACGATATTCGCCTGGCTGACATGACCAGCAAGCGCCGACCGCAGAATATTGCTTTCCCGCGGCAGATCGCCATGTATTTGTCGCGCACCATGACCCAGGAGTCGCTGCCGCGGATCGCCGACAATTTCAACCGCAATCACGCGACGGTTTTGCACGCGGTCGGCACGATCGAGAGGAAGATGAACGAAGACAGCGACCTGCGCAATGCGATAAGTCGCCTGGAGCGGCGTCTCAAAGTGCAGTGAGTCGCGGGCTTGGCTGGTTGGCGTCGCCGGTTTTGAGGTTTTTATTGCGTTGGTCTTGCGCAAAAGACTTTGCGAGTGTAAAGTAATAATATTATTTACGGATGCGTCAGAACAAGCGTCCACAATTCGCACGAATGGTTCGGCGAATTCAGTGAGGTGAAAACAAGCATTACGGAGGCTAAGGAAAGAATGAGACTCTTACTCTATCTGTTTATGGTACTGGGCGGGATCGGCATGATCATCGGTATTGTCAAGGAAAAGCAGGGCTATCCCTGGGCGCGGCCCCTGACCGTAGTTTGCATTGTGGTCACTCTGTTGCTGGCGATCACCACCATGATGCCGGATCGTTCTCAGCAGCGGGTGGCTCGGCAGTATATGGAGCAGGAACAGCGCTACCAGGAGGTGGTTGGCGAGAAGATCGGGCGCATGCTCGCCGCGGATTTCGCCGGCAAGGAGGTTCTGGTGATCGCGGTCAGCGAAGCTCCGTCGCCCTACCGTCGCGGCCTCGAGAAGGGGGTTGAAGATGCGGTCAATTTACAGGTGGTGGTTCCCGACTATTCCAGCTTTCATCGGGAAATGATGGAGGCGCATGGAATTCCGCCCGAGGAAATCGAGGAAATGGGGCAGATGCTGGGTCCGGAGAGCATGGAAATGTTGAGTGCTCGTCTGATGGACGAAACTATCGCGGCTGCCGGCGGCAGTCCGGACGCCATCGTCACCTTGATCGGTCTGCCCTACGACTATACGGAAATGCGACTTTTGCGGCAGCGCAACCATCCGCCGTTGATCGTGGTTTCCGGCATGGGCTACATGGGGATGGAGGATTTGACCACGCGCATCGCTCGCGGCCAGATTGCGGCCATGGTTATGCGGCGTCCGGATGCCGGCCTTGAACTGGAACGCATTCCGCGGGACGTCGACGAGGCATTTGAATCGCGGTATATTCTGGTTACCCCGGAAAACGTGAGGGAAGTGGCAAATCAGTACCCCGACATGTTCATGGGCGCCTTTTAGCCTGAAGCCGAAATTCAGTTCGCGCGCCCGCAGGGTGTGCGAACTGAATCGTTCCTATCCGAAAGCTTGGATATTGCCCGACGTCTGATCCTTTATTCCGAGCAATCTCCTGCGGGATGCTTGTGCATGACAATGCATGTTGGGTTCGACAGAGATCTGGATTTGTGAGAAATCTGGCGAAATCAGCTTTTATTGTTTTTGCGCTTTTCTCGGAGATTGTTTTTGCGGACTCCGCAAGCCCTGCGCCCTGGCATCATCCGAACTCTCCCTGCCGCGCGGTTTTCTCGCTGGTTCGCCCGCCCTCCCATCCGCGAGCCGGGATCGCCTTGCAAGTGCCCAGCCGCGGGCTTGGCGAAGAGCGTGAGGGGCGCGATTTTTATGCCTTCGCCGCCGACGGAACCCCTCTGGCTCTGCATGTCATCGGCTCCGGTCTGCGCAATCGAACTCTGACTCTAGTCGGGGTTCCCGATCGGCCTTCGGATATTTATCTTTATTTTGGCTCCGGCGGAATCGCGCCGCAGGATCGCATCGGATTTCGCCCCAGCGTGTTGATTCGTGCCTTGGCCTTCGAGCGAGGGGAGGCCAACCGCTGGAGTCAGGCCGAAGCCCTGTTGTCCGAGGCGGAAGTGCTGGGGGGATATATCGGCGAAAAGATATCTCTCGGCCATAATCCAGTCGACTCGCGGGATCGTTTCGCGGTCGACTTTCAAGGTTGGCTGGCGGTCGAAACCTCGGGCGACTATACGTTCGCCCTGGTCAGCGAAAATGCCGGATTCCTGCTGGTCAACGACCGCCTGCTGATCGAGCGCGACAGCCGGTCGGTGGCCGGGTCGGCCCGGCGCGGAGAGTTCAACCATACGGTTCGGCTTGCCCGCGGTCTGCACAGTGTGCGCTGTGTGGTCTTCACTTCCGGCGGCCCCTTTGTCGCCATGGTCGGGCGGCTGCGCGAGCAGGGGAGGGCTCTCGAGCTTGTGCCGCCGGAGGCTTTCCTGAGAACCGGCAGCGGCCAATTGCGCCGGCTTGATTGGCGGAGTTCGCGGCCGCATCCGTTTTTCGATTATACCATCATTTCCTACATCGGCTACGAAGGCGAATTCTATCATCTGGTCGAGTTGAAAACCCTGACCGGCGCGGCTGCCGATTGGGTTTTCGACAATGGGACACCTCTGCGCGGGGCGACGGTTCGGCTGGTTGTGCCCGGTCTGCAATCTCGTTACTTGCGGGTGCGCCAGGGTTCTCGGGTGCTGGACGGCAAGATTGACTTCCCGTCACCGCCGCCGCCGCGCAACTCGATCGAGGATGCCGAGCGCTTCGCTCTGTTTGTGGATTTGATGACCGACTTGCCGCTGGCTCGTTTGGACACCCGCACTTTATGGGCCTATCATCGTTTTATCCGCTATCGCGAAAGCCATCCGGCGCTGGCGGCGACCGGCGAGCTGCTGGCCGAGCGTCCCGACTTGACTGCCGAGGAGCGGGGACGGGTTCTGCTGGACTTGGCCCGAGTCGCCTCCCCGAACCAGGCGGAGCAGGCCTACGCGGAGTTTTTCAAACGGTCGCCGGATTCGGAGCGGGCATGGCATGTAGCGCTTATGGAGTTCTATGAATTTCTGCTTTTCCGAATGAATTCCCCGACTCGCGCGCAAGCCTTTTGGCAGCGACTGCAGGAGCGCGAGCCGTTATCCGCACGACGCTTCGAGTTGATGCGCCTGGATTTGGCCTTGGCCCGCGAGGATTCGGCTGGCGCCGCTTCGCTCTATCGGCAAATGACCGGCACGGCCGCCGCCTTGCGCGAGCAGCGCCAGGCGCAGGTTCAGGGGGGCAACCTGCAAAGGAGTTTTCATCAGCATCTGCAGGCGGGGTTGCTGGAGTCGGCCTGGGAGGTTTTGCGGCAATGGGACGAGGTCTCGCCGGAGCATCGGCATGCGGGTGACTTTCAACTGGCTCGCGGCCAACTTTTCCTGGCCTACGGATGGCGTGAAGCCGCCTTGCGCAACTTCGAGCAGGCTTTGCGGTTAAACCCGCAAATGGCGCGGGCGCCGGAAATCAAGCTGGCGATGTGGCGGGTTTTGCACGATCTAGAGCGGGATGATGAGGCCGGGCGGCTGCGTCGCGAGTTGCGCGATGAATACCCCGGCCATCCGGCGGTCGGTGAGCTGCCTCAGTCTGATTGATTGGCATGAATCATCGGTTGAGGGTTGCTCATTTGAAAAGGTCGCGCAGGCCAAAGCCAACTCCCAGAACCTGATCCAGCGGCAGATTGAAGTTTAGGTCGAGTCGGATGGCCTCGAAGCGGGAGCCTGCGCCTTTGACTTCGACTCGAACCCAGTCGCCGATCTCCTGGTTGTAGACAAATGGAAGAATGTCGGCCGGGGCGCCGTCGAACTGGAACTGAGCTTGCAAATCATCGCCGTCCATTGCCAGTTGCAGGCGCGCCCATCTATATTTGAAATCGCGCAGGGCGGCCTTGGTCAGAGCCAGTTGGCCGCTGCCGCCGGTCGGGATCATGCTTTCCAGCAGGTCGTCCTCGGCGATCCTGATGGTTCCTTCCAGGCCGGGAGTCGAGTAGAGAAACCCCTGTTCCAGGCGGAGCCGGCCAGGCCGGTAGTCGACCGGTATGCGGCCGTTGATGCGGCCTTCGCCGGTTGCGGTTCCCAGATTGAGCTGGCTGATCAGGCGGGACAGTTCCAGGCCGTCGCAAAAAATGTCGAACTGATAGTTTTGCGTCCAGGGAGCCAGGTGCAGGGCGAAAAGCGAAAGACGGCCGCCGACCCAGCCGGCTTCAGCCTTTTCGATGAAATAGTTGCGCGGCCCGTCAACGCGGAACTCGACCATGCCGCGCGAAAAGGTCAGGTTGCCCAGTTCTGCCGCCTCGAAGGATATCATCTGCCGGGGTGCGCTGCGGATGGCCAAAAGATCGGGAAAGTCGAGAAAGACGACCAATCCGTGCAGGCGCGCGTCATATTCCGGGATTTCGACTTCGCCGTTCCGCGCCACCCCCTCGAAGGCCAGGCGCGGGCCTCGGCGATCCAGGGTGAAGCGAGTCTCCAGGTCGAACTCCGCAGTCGCGGAAATCCCGGCGGCGGCCGGGTGCAGGCGCGCCAGGTCGAAGTCTTTCGGCCATTGCCATTCGACCACGCGCCCGCTGCCGCTCGCGGCGAAGCCGCGACCGGCCTGCCAGTCTGCCTTCCCGCTCAGTTCGGCCTTGAAGCCGGGAAGCAAGTCGGGATCGCCGAGATATTCGGCATCGAGCTTGAAGCCCAGTCCCGATGGTGCGATCTTCCCGGTCACCCCGCCCAGTCTGTAGCCATTCCACTGCATTTGCGCAACTTTCAGTTCGCCGGCACCTGTTCCGGCGGCAGTCGGTTCTTCGGTCTCGCCGGTCGGCGGCCAGTGCAGAGGCAGGCGCAGCGCGATCTCGCCGATGCGCAGCCTGCGTGCGTCGTCCTCCAGGTTTCCCGAGCTGATCGCCAGTTCGGCCTGGATCGGTGTTTCGAGCAGGCTCTCGAAATGCAATGGTTGAAGACTGTGGCCGGAGAATTCGATCTCGTGTAGCTCGAGCAAGGCGGTGTCCGCAATCATGCTCAATCCGGAAAGGCTGACATGCCAGTCAAGCTTTTGTGCTTGATCCAGGACGACGGTCATTTCGGGAGGGCTGCCGGTGGCTCGAATGGCGGCGCTCGCAAAATGCCAGTCGGCAATGGTCAGTTCCGTCTCGATCCGCTGTCGGTCGGGTCGCCCGGCGCCGCTGGCCTCAAGGTTCAATCCCCCGACGTTGACGCGGAATTCGGCCGCCTGCCAGAAGGCTTCGCGGATTCTGGCCGCAAGGTTCCATCGCCATTCCCCGCTGGCGTCGGCTCGAGCCTGCCACCGGCTCGTGCCGCCTGCCAGTTGCATGCGGCCGTTAACTTCACTAAGCCTGAAGTCGAGGTCGGCGGTCAACTCCCATTCCGGCTGGTCGGCGGTTGGCGGCACAATGGCCAGAGTGAAGTCTTCGCCGGCCATGTGCCAACCGTCAAGGGCGAAGTGTGCCTGCGGAATCCGCAAACTGCCCGCCTTTCCGTCGAATTCCAGCGTGAACTCGACATCTTGCCTTTCCCCCGCAAGGTTGCGGCTGCGCAGTCGGCCAATCTCGCCAATCCTGGCGTGCAGACGATGCAGGCGGCCGGTCGCCGCGAATGCGGTCAAGCCGGGGGGTTGCAGCTCGAACTCAAGCCGGCTGCGCCAGGAAATCTCGATGTCGGGAGGGCTTGGCCCCAGTTGCTCTTCCAGGAGATCGGCAAAATGCGCAAGGGCGAGGCGGCTGGTTTCGGTTTCGACCGTTGCCCGCCGGCTGGTCAGATTCAGATTGCCCGCAATCGACAAGGCCTGGCCGCGCGGGCTGATCACCATCTGCCAGGACGCTTCCTCCATATCGTCGGATAGCGGGCCGGTGCGCAGTTCGAAGGGGAGGCGATGAGTCTGTTGTCGCCATTCGACAAGCAGCTCCGAATGCTCGACCGAGACTTCGCCAAGGTGGAAGCGGGGGGGCGGCGACGGGTCGCGCTCCGGATCGTCGCGCAACAGTTCCAAAAGCTCTGGCGGCCAGCCGCCGGGCGGCTGTATGCCGTCCGCTCCGATCTCGACATGCAGGCGCAGGCCGCCAATGCGCAGCGCCTTGAGGCGCCGCCGCCACAGGCCTGGCAGCGAATAGTCGAGGCGCAGGGAATCGGCGGTCAGCACTTCGCCCTGCTCGCCGAGCAATCGCACTCTGCCCAGGTCGAGGCCGCGCGGTCCGACGCGGCGAACTTCGCCCTGGAGTTCGGCGAAGCCCAGTTGGTTTGCCAGGTGTGGGAGGATGCGGGATTCCAGCAGGCTGGGCAGCCGGTTCCAGACGATCACGGCGGCCAAGGCCGCGGTGGCGATCAGCACGGTCAGGCCGAAAGCTATTCTGGACAGCCATTTCTTCATTCGACCATCACCCCGCTATGCCTTTAAGTCCAAATGGGAGGCAAGCCGGATGTCGAAATCATCCGGCTTGGTAAAGACAGGAATCTACTTGCGCACCCCGGAATGTCAACCGCAGATCGGGCGGCGGCGGGATGCCCGGGCTGCGGGGGAACGTCAAATCTTGCACAATGAACGAGGCAAACGATGTTATGGGCAGTGGCCGCTGACATCATTCTGAACCGACGGGAAGATTGACCAATGCTCAAGTGCCCAGAATCTACGGCTTGCTTCCGGGCGTTCAATCCGGACAGCGACTGGAATGTGCGGCTTAAAAAGCCCTTCGCCACTCGCCTGGCCCGCGATCTGGACGAGGTGCGGGAGGTGGTCGCCTTCGCGGATCAGGCCAGCCGGCGGGGCGCCTGGGTGGCGCTGGCGCTGGCCTACGAGGCGGCGCCTGCTTTCGATTCGGCCATGGCGGTGCCGGCCGCTGGCGTCGGCCGGGTTCTGGCCTGGGCCGCCGCCTTTGCCGCCGACCAGGCGGAAAGAAACTTCTCTTCGCGCCTCGGGGCGGGCGGCGACTATCGCGTCGGCAGTTGGCGGCCGCGACTTTCAGCGGCCGCATATCAGGAGGCGATTGCCCGCATTCACCGGCGGATCGCGGCCGGCGACACCTACCAGGTGAACTATACCTTTGGCCTGGACTCCGCCTTCGACGGCGATGCCGGCGCCTGGTTCGACGATCTGCGGGCCGCGCAGCAGGCCGACTTCTGCGCCTTGCTCAACCTGCCGGATGGTTTGCTGATCTCGCTGTCCCCCGAACTCTTCTTCCGGCGCGACGGCGATCTCCTGACCTGCCGTCCGATGAAGGGGACCAGTCGACGGGGACGCTTTGCCGACGAAGACCGCGAACTGGCCGGGCAACTTTCCGCCTGTCGCAAGAATCGGGCGGAGAATCTGATGATCGTGGATCTTCTGCGCAACGACCTCGGACGAATTGCCCGATCCGGCACGGTGCAGGTGCCCGCGCTGTTTGAGGTGGAACGGTTCCGCACTGTCCTGCAGATGACTTCGACCGTGCAGGCGCGGGTTGGGCGCGAGCTGTCGTTGAGCCGGATACTGGAGGCGCTTTTCCCCTGCGGTTCGATCACCGGCGCCCCGAAGATCAGCACGATGCGAATCATTCGCGACCTGGAGACCGGGCCGCGCGGCTTTTATACCGGCGCCGTCGGCTTTGTCAAGCCGGGCGGCGACTGCGTGTTCAATGTGCCGATCCGCACGGTTGCCGTGGACAAGGTCAGTGGCAGGGCAACCTGTCATGTCGGCGGCGGCGTGACTGCCGACTCGACGGCGGCCGGCGAATATGACGAGGCACTGCTCAAGGCGGCCTTCCTGACCGCGCCGCCGCCGGATTTCTGCCTGCTCGAAACCATGCTGCTTGAAGGCGGCGACTGGTTTCTGGCAAAGCGCCACGAGTGTCGCCTGCGGGAAGCCGCCGAATATTTCCGCTTTCCTCTCGCTCATCAGGAACTGCTGGAAACCCTGGCCGGTCTGCGGTCGGCGCATCCGCACGGCCGTTGGAAGGTTCGTCTGCTGCTCGACCCCGAAGGTCGGTTGCACGGTGAATCCGAAGAATTGCCGGGGTCGGCGGTTGCCGAGGCGCCTTTGCGGGTCGGCCTGGCAAGTGATCCGGTCGATGAGGCCGATCCGTTTCTGTTCCACAAAACCACGCGCCGCGACCTCTATCGGCAGGCGCGCCAGCGGCGGCCGGACTGCGACGAAGTCATTCTGTGGAACCGCCAGGGCGAGGCGACCGAGGCCTGCGCCTATAATCTGGTGGTCGAGATCGACGGCCGGAAATGGACGCCGCCAGTTGCCTGCGGCCTGCTGCCGGGCACCTTCCGCGCCGAACTTTTGAGTTGTGGCGAGATCGGGGAGCGGGTGATTGCGCTCGATGAATTGGGTCGCGCCGATCGCCTGTGGCTGATCAATTCGGTGCGGAAATGGCGACCCGCCCGCTTGGTCTGAATTGCTGTAAAGAAAGAAATGGAGGCTTTATGAAGAACGGACAGGGCGGACAGCAGCGGCAGGAGAAAAACAACGGGCGGGAAACGAGTGGCGGAGGACGGGGGAGCCTTGCGGTCGGCGGCGACGCAGCGGGTGTTTGGAGATGAATTTGACCAATGTGGCGAAAGCAAGTCTGGGTGAACTGAACCGGGACTATCGGAAGCACCTGGCTCGCCGCAAGCTTCCGGTCTGGCAGGCGGGCGACCGACAGTTCGAGGAGGCGCGGGCTTTGCGTCCGGAAACGATGGAGTCGGCGGCGGCCTGGGTCAACCAAGGCCAGGGCGGTTCCACCGAGGGGCGTGCCGCCAACCTCGGCGCTATCCTGGCGGCGCAGGCTCGCTACCTGGTCGAGCGTCTGCTGGATCGTCAGGCCCGGGACTTCGAGAATGAGGGTGGATTTTCCGAGCGGCTTTACCGGGCACGAACCGCCTGCCAAAATGACCGCAGCCGAACGCATAGAAAAGACGGGGCGGATTAGCCGAAGACCAGACCGACTCGGCAGTGACAGCCGAAAGCCACCACCGTCTGCCCCCCATGTTTGCTATGCCAGTTTGTCTTTTTGTGCCTGTTTCGTCCGTTGTGTCTGTTGTGTCTGTTGTGTCCGTGTTTTTCTCCATATGTCAGGCGACTCTGGGAGACGGACGGGACAGACAAAACGGGCACAACGGACAGGGAACAAAAGCGCCATCCCAGAGCTATCTTCCGGCTGCGATCAGCAGGTGGGTGGCGGTCCAGGGCAGGGTCTGTTCGGCGAGATCGGCGAGCATTCGGGCTTTGACTTTCGCCAGTTGTTCGGCATTCAGTTTTTCGCCCAGCTTACGCCCCAGGCCGGGGCGTGTTGCACTGGCTTTGGCTTCGGCAAACCATTCCTCGATGCGGGCTCGGGAGAAGTGGCGTTCGCCGGGCAGGGTCAGGATTTGACTGGTGATCCTGGCGTAGCCGGCTTCGGCAAGCCAGGCGGCCGCCTGTTCCTCGTCCCAGTTGACCATTGGATCCTGCGGGTTGTGGTAGATTTCATTTTCCACTGCCCGGAAAATTTCGGCCAGCTCCCGATCTTCCTCCGGAAATTTCAGTCGTTCGGCGAGGCGCGGCGAGCGGCGGCTTATCGGTTCGGCCAGAACCAGTCTGCCCTGGTTCGCCAGGCAGTGGTGGATGGCCTGCAAAAGTTCCGCCCGGTCGGCGCGGTTGAACAGGAGGGCGCGGCCGAGAATGGCCTCGAAGCGCATGTCCGGCGGCAATTGCCCGAACAGTTGCCGCGGATCGCAGACTTGGATTTGCGGAGTCCGCAGGGGCGGGCACTCGGCGATTCGGCTGTTGAGAATGCGTTGTTCGGCCTCGGTCTTCAGGTGGGTGTGGACACCGCCCTCCGGGGCTTGGCGAATCGCCTCCCAGGTGAGCAGGCCGCCTTCGTCGTTCAGGCAGAGTATGCGGTGGTGACGGCGGCAGTTGGCCTGCTCGAAGATTTTTTCGCGAATGGTCGAGAGCTGCTCGCCGGCCCGGCCGAGGGTGCGGTTGAGCCAGCGCTCGGCGGCTCGGTCGCGCGGCGACCAGGTCAGATTCTCCGCGGTCGCCGACTGGTTTTCGGCGGCCAGGGCGGCGGCCAGCTGGGTTTCCCGGCGACGGTTCACGGTGTCGGCGATCTTTCCTTCGTAGCCCAGCTTGCCCGGCCGGTAGAAGAGCTTGCCCTGCAAGTCGTCCGGCAGGTACTGCTGGGCGACCCAGTGCTCGCGGTAGGCGTGCGGATAGGAGTAGCCCTGTCCGTGGCCGAAGCCGCGCTGGTCGCGACTGCCGTCCTTGAGATGGTTGGGGACTTCGCCCTCGCGTTCCTTTTCGACCGTGGACAGGGCGTCGAAATAGGCGAAGGCCGAGTTGGACTTGGGGGCGGTGGCCAGGTCGAGGGCGGCCATCGCCAGATGATACTGTCCCTCCGGCAGGCCGACCCGGTCGAAGGCGTCGGCCGCCGCCTCGATTCGACCGAGAGCGGCGGGATCGGCCAAACCGACATCCTCGGCCGCGAAGATCAGCATGCGCCGCAGCATGAAACGCGGATCCTCCCCGGCATAGACCATCTTGGCCAGCCAGTACATGGCGGCGTCCGGATCCGATCCGCGCATCGACTTGATGAAGGCGCTGATCGTGTCGAAGTGGTAGTCGCCCTCCTTGTCGTAGAGCACGGCCCGGCGCTGAATCGACTCCTCGGCCACGGCCATGGTCAGGCGGATGTCGCCGTCGGTTTCCGGCGCGGTGGTTTCGACCGCCAGCTCGAGGGCGTTGAGCACGGCCCGGGCGTCGCCGTTCGCGATATTGACGATGTGGCGCAGAGCCTCCCTCTCGCACTCGACCCGGAGTTTGCCGTAGCCGCGCTCCGGATCGCGGATGGCCGCTTCGCCGATCTGCCAAAGATCCTCCTCGGCCAAAGGCTTGAGCTGGAAGATGCGGCTGCGGCTGACCAGGGCGCGATTGACCGTGAAGTAGGGATTTTCGGTGGTGGCGCCAATCAGGATGACATTGCCGTTCTCGACCCAGGGCAGGAGCGCGTCCTGCTGCGCCTTGTTCCAGCGGTGGACTTCGTCGACGAACAGAATGGTGCGGCGTTCGTGCTCGACGATTCGGCGCTTGGCCTGCTCGGTCACCCGTCGAATGTCGGCCACGCCGGCAAGCACTGCGTTGAGCACTTCAAAATGACTTTTGGTGGTGTTGGCGACCACCGCCGCCAGGGTGGTCTTGCCGGTGCCGGGCGGTCCGTAGAAGATCAGGGAGGAGAGCTGGTCGGCCTGAATCGCCCGCCGCAGCAGGCGGCCGGGCGCCAGGATGTGCTGCTGGCCGAAGAATTCGTCGAGCGTGCGCGGCCGCATGCGGGCGGCCAGAGGCTGCTCCTTCTCGAACTTGCGGGCGTGACGATGTTCAAACAAATCCATATTCCACAACCATGCCCGCCGGGATCTTGCCGCGCCAGGCTTCGGCCGCCCCGGCCGGGGGCGGGCGGGGAGCGGGGGGGCCAGGCGCGTCAGTCCTGCCCGTAGTAGGCGTTGGCTCCGTGTTTTCTCTGGTAGTGCCGGTCCAGCAGGGTTCTCTTCAACTCCGTCGCGGCCGGGTTCAAAAGCCGGGTGTAGAGCGCCATTCTCGCCAGTTCCTCGAGCACCACGCTGTTGTAGAGCGCCTGCTCGACTGTCGCTCCCCAGGTGAACGGTCCGTGTCCGGCGACCAGCACCATCGCGACCTCGTCCGGCGACAGCCGTTCGAAAGCCCGGACAATCTGCCGGCCGGTCGCCGCCTCGTAGTCGCCGTCGATTTCCTCGTCGGCCATGACTTCGGTGCAGGGCACTGCGACGGCCAGGTGGTCGGCATGGGTTGTGCCATAGGGCGGGATCGACTGCATGGCCTGAGCCCAGGCCGTGGCATGGGAGGAATGGGTATGCACGACGCCGCCGATCCGGGGGAAGGCCCGGTAGAGGACTCGATGCGTTTCCGTGTCGGAGGAGGGTCGATGCTCGCCCTCGACCACGCGGCCTTCGAGGTCGACGACAACCATGTCGTCGACCGTCAGTTTGTCGTAGGCCATGCCACTGGGCTTGATCGCGAATACCCCGAGTTCGCGATCCAGGGCGCTGGCGTTGCCGAAAGTGAAGATTGCCAGGCCATGCTCGGGTATGCGCAGATTGGCGGCCAGGCAACGTTCCCGCAAAGCTTGATAATGCGCTTTTTTGTTCATGGTGAAATGTACCGGGATTGCAGGCAAAGGCAAGCCCGGGCAATGGAAGAGCGGCAATTATGCGATAAGTTAATTGCGGTGCCGGAAAAGCCCGGAGCCGCGGCCGAAGGCATGAGGCCTGAAATCGGCGGGATTCGGAAGAATGCCGCAAATTCGCGCAGACCCAAGGGAAGTCAAATCATGAAAAGCGCCTTTGAACTGGCCATGGAAAAATTCGGCGGCGACGAACCGCAGGGGTCGCCCCTGACCGACGAGCAGAAACGGCAACTGGCCGAGGTGGACCGCAAGTACGAGGCCAAGATCGCGCATGCCAAGTTGACGGCGCGAGAGAAGAAGCCGTTTCTTGAAAGTCGCGAGGAGGAGCAGCAGCTCGACCGCGACCTCGCGCTGGAAATTCAAACCTGCCAGGAACAGAGGGAGCGGGCGAAGGAGGAATTGCGGCGGCAGTTCAAGGCATGAGCAAGCTTTCCGACAACCTTGTCTATCTCGACCACGCGGCTCACTTCCCGCCTTCCGAGGCTGGCGGCAAACCGCAGAACCCTCTTGCGACCAATATCAACCCGCACGCCGGCAACCGTTTCAGCGAAGAGCTGCTGGCCTGCATTCAAAATGGCGAGCGTCGTTTGCTGGCGCAGTTCGGCGCCACCGAATTCGACGCCGAGGTCGTCTGGACCAGCGGCGGCACCGAGTCCAACAACCTGGCGGTGCTCGGCTCTCTCCGCTCGTTTTCCGAACCTTTAAGCCTGCTCGACGCGACCGCCCACAAGGCGCTGCTGGCGCCGGCTCGGGCCTATGCCAAAGAGCAGGGTGCGTGTGTCGAGGTGCCGGTCGACCGGCACGGAGCACTGCAATGGGAACAATGCGAAAACGGGGCGGGGAACGCCGTTTTGGTCGGAGTCTGCCATGTCAACAATGAAACTGGCGCGATTCAGAATTTGCTCGAACTGAGGGCCTGGCTTGACCGTCATGCCCCGAATGCCTGTCTGCTGGTCGACGCCCTGCAAAGTTTCGGCAAGGTCGAAATCCCCTGGCAAGCCGCCAAAGTCGACCTGCTGAGCATCGGCGGCCGCAAGATCGGCGGCCCCGGGCATGTCGGCGCTCTTCTGGTCAGGCGCGGTCTGCCCCTGCAACCTTTGATGTTCGGCGGCGACCAGCAAAGGGGCATGCGCCCCGGCACCCTTGATGCGCCGGGCATACTCGGCTTCCTGGAGGTTGCGCAGGATGCATGCTCCGAGCGGGAGGCCAATCTGCGCCATGCCCTCAGGCTGAAGCGACACCTGGATGAGCGGCTGCGCCACGAGGAATGGCCGGCCGGCGCGGTTGTGCCGATCTCGCCGCCCTCGGCCTCGCCCTATATCTTCAGCTTCGCCCTGCCGGGGTTCGAGGGCGCGATTCTGGCGCGAAGCCTGGCCCGCCGCAACATTGTGGTCGGCACCGGCAGCGCCTGCTCGGCCGAGGGGGGCGGCATCAGCCATGTCATGCAGGCTATGCAAGTGCCTGAACAGATTGCGCGCGGCGTTCTGCGCGTCAGCTTCGGCCATCGCACCACGGTCGCCGACCTCGATCGGTTGGTTGAAAACCTGAAGACAATAGTGAAAGAATACTGACCTGTGGCGGAAAAACGACAAGAAAAGAGTCTGATTCGGAACAATCGCCGGTTGCAGGGCGACTATTGCCAGGTCGACCTCGAGTCGCCGGGAATCGCCCCGCTGGTCGCGCCCGGGCAGTTTGTCCATGTGAAAATGCCGAACCTTGAACACCGCATTCTGCGGCGGCCGTTCAGCGTCTACGACACCGATCCGAAGGACGGCCGCCTGAGCATTGTCTACAAAGTCATCGGACTTGGCACCGCCCATCTGGCCACCCTCAAGCCGGGAACCGAGCTGGACTTGCTCGGGCCGCTCGGGGTTGGCTTCACGCCGCCCCGTCCGGAGCAGACTCCGATTGTCGTGGCCGGCGGCTACGGCTGCGCCGCCACCTATCTGCTCGCCAGGCAAAGTCCGGTTCCGGCCTATTGTCTGCTCGGCGGCCGTTCCGCCGACGATCTGCTGCTGGTCGAAGAGTTCAAACAGTTGGACGCCCAGGTCGAGTTGGCCACCGACGACGGCTCGCGCGGTCGGCGCGGCCTGGTAACGGAATTGCTCGAGGAGCTTTTGGCCAGGGGAGACTTGCGGAATCCGCAAATCTACGCCTGCGGACCGGTGGGCATGCTGAAGGCGGTCGGCCGGATCGCCCACCAATCCGGCCTGGTCGCGGAGATCAGCCTCGATCACGCCATGTGCTGCGGGGTCGGCGCCTGCTTCGCCTGCGTGGTCAAGGTCAAGGCCGACACTCCGGCCGGCTGGGACTATGCCCGCACCTGTGTCGAGGGGCCGGTCTTTCGCTCCGATCAGGCGGTCTGGGAATAGACTTCTGTTTGATTATCGACATTGTCATGCTTTATTTAG
>SLSR01000250.1 GCA_007130365.1 Lentisphaeria bacterium | reverse complement strand
GACAACGACCGTGGTCGCGATGCGCAGACTCAGCGCAAACCTTCACAAGGCAACCAGGTTCTTGACTTGTAAAACGCTGGATGAGTTTAAGTTATGTTTCTTGAAATAGCCCTGGTGCGGAGAAGGGAAAGCCTTTCAATCATAAATAACTGCCCTCGTGTAGCTTAAACCAACATGACCACAATTGAAACAGATGGCACTCCTGCATATCATTCGAATGTTCATGGCAAAGCCAGTCGAAAAGTGTTTTGGCCTCAAGGTCGTCGGCATACGAAAGCATTTCCCTGGCTCTGCCCCAAGTCTTTTCGAGAGGATCTCTGCGGGTCCGCCAGTGGCGATCCGCGGGAGAGCCGTCACCCTGGGGCGAAGGGCCGTGCAGATACTTCGCTCCCGTCTGCCGGCACATGTCGGCTCTCGCCGACGCCTTCTCAACTGACCCTGTTTTTCATGGTGTTTCATCAGCAACCTCAATTGTCGGGCGGTAACAGTCATTGGCCAACTCCTTGTTTATGGCCTTTGACTGTACCCTGTTTTTCCCCTTTCGTGATGTTAAATTATAATTGTCGCTGATGTTAAAAAGTAATTGTCGTTATCCAACCATCAGCATGGCAAACATTTTTACGGAGAAGAACTATGGCGGCATGGGGATTCGGGACGGCAACCCCGCCGCCAAAGTGGGGGTCAATCAGGGATTGACGCCTGAGTTCGTCCTATTTCGCGGACTCGACGATCAGGGTGACCGGGCCGTGGTTGCACAGCTCGACTTCCATTTCGGCGCCGAACTCTCCGGTCGCGACCTTGAGGTCGCTTTCCTGGGTCAGAGTGTCGACGAAGAACCGGTATAGCGGCTCGGAAATTTCCGGCCGCGCCGCCGCGCCGAAGCTGGGGCGCCGGCCCTTGCCGGCGTCTCCGTACAGGGTGAACTGGGAGACCACCAGCAGTTCGCCGCCGAGATCGCGAACCGAGCGGTTCATCTTGCCGGTCTCGTCTTCGAAGATGCGCAGGTTGAGGCATTTGTCGGCCAGCCAACGAGCCTGCGGCGGTCCGTCGCCGTCCTTGACTCCGAGCAGAACCAGCAGCCCCTGTCCGATCGCGCCGACGGTTTTGCCCGCCACCTTCACTTTCGCCCAGTCCACTCTTTGCACTACCGCGCGCATTTGATGGTTTCCTTCTTTGCCGGTTCCGGGTTGGGGGATTGGTCAGTTGTCCGTCGATTGGTGATGTCGCATGGCGCCGCCGACCCAGACCCAGGCCGCGCGACCGAAGCGGCGGCGGGCGGCGGCGGCCGCCGACAGCGCCTGTTCCCGGTCGCGGCAGATTCCGTAGACGGTGGGGCCGCTGCCGGAGACATGGGCGGTCAGGCAGCCGCGGCCTTGCAGAAATTCGAGGAAGATGGCGACCAGCGGCATCTTGCGACAGACCGCCCGGTCGAAGCGGTTGTGGGCGGCGGCGGCGATCCGGTTCAGGTCGCCGTTGCGCATGGCTTCGACCATCGGGGTGGCGGGAAGCCGGTCGAATTCGCCCTTGATGGTCGAGTAGGCCCAGGCGGCGGTCAGCGGCGCCAGGCCGGGATTGAGCAGAACCAGGGGGATTTCACAGTTCAGTTCGAGGTCTTCCAAACGGTCTCCGATGCCGCCGGCGAGAGCCGGGCGCGGTTGCAGAAAAAAGGGGATGTCGGCGCCGAGGCTGGCCGCGATTGCGTGCAGCCGACGGGGGGCGAGCGGCGAGCCATACCGCAGGTTGAGCAGTTGCAGGGTGGCGGCGGCGTCCGAGCTGCCGCCGCCCAGGCCGGCCGCGACCGGTATCCGTTTCTCGATCGAAATGCGCCAGCCGGGGGTCAGGTTTGCGGATTCCGCAAAGGCGGCGGCGGCCTGCCAGCAGAGATTTTTCCGGTCGGTCGGCAGTTCCGGACGATCGGCGGCGAGCCGGATTTCACCCGGGCGGAAGTCTTCGACGGCGACCGTGTCGCGCAAGCCGGGCAGCGGCAGAAACACGGTTTCGATCTCGTGGTAGCCGTCGCTTCGCCGCCTGCGGACGGTTAGAAACAGGTTGATCTTGGCCGCGGCTTCGCGGCGCTCGGTCGGGGGCGCGTCGCTTTTGCTTGCCGGATTGTCGGTCGGTGTCTGCATCCAATTTCCCGAGTGCGGGTCTAAAACAGTGGAAAAACCAGGTTTGCATTTTATAGTTGCTCTTTAAGGTAGCTCGGGATTGGGCAAAAGAAAAACCTCGAAAAAAGGAGACGCAAGACGATGAAAAAGCTTGTCGGGTTTGGTTGGTCCCGAAGTGTTCTGGCGGCATTGGGGGTCGGCGTCCTGTTGCTGATGGCGACCGGGTGCCAGACCATGACCGGCCTGCACGATCCGGACAAGGTGACTTTGCAGACCGAGATGGAGTGGCTGTCGCCACCCTTGAACATGGGGTTGCGCGATGTGCCGCAAGCTCGCAAGGTGGTCTATCTGCGGGTGCGCAACTCCTCCGGCAGCCCGGTCTACGGGATGTACGAACAGGTGGCCGGCCAGTTGGCGCAGGCCGGCTACATGGTTAGCAACAATGTTGACGAAGCCCACTTCTCTCTGGTCGCGGATGTCCGCTACTTCGGCGAAACCCGCGAGATGGATGGCCACAAGGGGTTGCTGACCGGCGCCGCCCTGGGGGCGGGAGCCGGGGCGATCATCGGGCACAATGTCGGCGGCGGCAGCGGCAGCCGGGACAAGGGTGCCCTGGCCGGGGCGGTGGCCGGCGGTCTGGTCGGCGACGCGATGGCGCGGCGCAACCGCATCATCACCTACAGCCTGGCGGTCGACATTCGAGTCGGCGAACGGGTTGACGGCGGCGTGCGCACCACGCGCGGCAGCAGTGTCGGCGGCGAGGTTAGTGGCGACGCGGCGGTCGGCATGGGCGCCCGGGTCGAGCGGGCGCGCGACCACGCCGGCTCGAGTCAGGAGCAGGAAGTGCAGATCGAGGAGAGCTTCCTGTACCACAGCAATCGGATCGTGGCCTCGGCCCGCAAGATGGGGCTGACCGTGGAGGAGGCGATGCCGGTGGTTTCGCGCCGGATTTCGACGGCGGTGGCCAGTGTCCTGCCGTAGGTCGAGTGTCTGACTCGACCAAGGATTGGCGGTTTGGGCGGGACGGATTCCCGGCCTGCGGGAACAAGGAGAAAGTTTCATGTATGTTGGTCGGATTGTGGCGCTCGGCCGGAAGCAGGACGGCAAATTGGCGGCAATGTACCGGGTTTCCTCCCGCTCCTTTCCCAATCGTCAGGCGGTCGCCCATCCGCGGGCGGCGGCGATCGTGCCCAAGCCGGGATTCGAGGGCGATGTTTTCAAAAACCCCTATATTGCCTACAACTGTTTACGCCTGATCGGCGACTGCGCGGTCGCGGGCAACGGGTCGCACACTGATCCGGTAGCCGAGAAGATCGAGTCCGGAATGCCGGCGCGCGATGCTCTGGCTTCGGTCTTGCTGGCCATGGACTATGAACACGACAGCCTCGACACGCCGCGGATCGCGGCGGTGGCGCGGATTGGCGACGACCGGGGACTGGTCGGAATCGTCCGCAGAGACGCCCTGCTGGTGCGCGAGTTTGAATTGGTTCCGGGCAGGGTCTTTTATGTCTGCACCTACGACCACGACGAGCCGACGGCGGCCGAGGATTCCGGAATGCTGGCGGTCGGGGATGCCGGGCAGGCCTGCGAATATGTTCTTGGGGGGGGGATTTTTGCCGAGTTTGAACGGCCGGTGACCGCCGCCTGCGCGGTGGCTTCGGCCGAGGGCGCGTTCGAGATCGCGACGCGCGAGTTTGCCGGGTAGCCATGTCGGCAGGCTTCGTCATGAAGTACGAATAATAATTTGCGGATGCGCTGATGCGGGAAATTTCCTATACCGACAGTGACTACTCGGCCAGGCTGGCGGCCTTGATCGAGCGTCCGGCCATTCTGCCGGAGATCGAGGCGGCGGCGGCCGAAATCATCGGGCAAGTGGCACGCGACGGCGACCGGGCTTTGGTCAGGTATGCGGAGAAGTTCGACGGCGTCCGCCTGTCGCCCGGTCAATTCCGGGTTGGCGAAGACGAGTGGGCGAGGGCGGAGTCCGCGGTTTCCGAACCGCTGCGGCGGGCGGTCGATCTGGCGCACGCGCAGTTGGCGGACTTTGCCGGAATGCGAATTCCGCAATCCTGGCGTGCCGAACCCCGTCCGGGAGTGACCGTGGGCGAGCGTTTCCTGCCGCTGTCCCGCCTCGGCGCCTATGTGCCGGGGGGCACCGCCCCTCTGGTCTCGACGGTATTGCATACCGTGACCCTGGCGGCGGTGGCCGGGGTGGAGGAGATTGTTGTGGTCACGCCGCCGAAGCAGGGGGGTCGGGTTGATTCGGCGATTTTGTACGCGGCTCGGAGAGCCGGTGCGACCGAGGTCTTGCGGCTGGGCGGAGTCTATGCGGTGGCGGCTTTGGCTCTGGGCACGGAAACGGTCGGGAAGGTGGAGAAGATTGTCGGGCCTGGCAATGCCTATGTGACCGCCGCCAAAAAGCTGCTCTATGGTCGGGTTGCCCTGGACATGGTGGCCGGGCCTTCCGAGATTATGGTTGTCGCCGACCGCACTGCCGATCCGCGCTTTGTGGCGGCCGACATGCTGTCGCAGATCGAGCACGGGTCGGGGCATGAGCAGGCGGTGCTGGCCACTGACAGCGGCGCCTTGATCGCGGCGGTGCGCGAGCAGTTGACGGCACGGTGCGAGCGCTTGCCGCGCGCCCGGTACATTCGTGAATGCATGGCGCGCGGCGTGTTTTTGATCCGGGTGCGCGACCTGGCCGAGGCGACCGATTTGGCCGGGCGCTATGCGCCCGAGCATCTTGAGTTGATCTGCGAAGATGCCGAATCAGTGGCCGAGCGGGTGTCGGCGGCCGGCGCCATTTTCATCGGCCCCTGGACGCCGGAGCCGGTGGGGGATTTCGTGGCCGGGCCGAGCCATGTCTTGCCGACCGGCGGCGCGGCCCGTTATTTCAGCGGGCTGACGGTTGAACAATGCTTTCGCCGGATGAGCGTGGTCAAGTACGAGGAGGCGGCGTTGCGCCGGGAGCTGCCGGCGATCATGGCCTTGGCCGAGGCCGAAGG
>SLSR01000217.1 GCA_007130365.1 Lentisphaeria bacterium | reverse complement strand
TCCAATATCGTTCTCATCCATCTCCGTGTCTCCGTGAGAGACCTCTTCAGTGATCGAACTTCTTGCTCAATAAGGCGAAGTCTTGCAGTCGCCCGGGCGAGAGCAGACCGAGGGACAATCCAATGGCAGGGGAAACCGCAAGCGAAGGCAATGATTCTGGCTGTCCGCTGGTCTCCGTGATTATTCCGGCCTACAACGCGGCCGATTTTATCGGGCGGACACTGGCTTCGGTCTCCCGGCAATCCTGGCGGGGCTGGGAGTGTCTGGTGGTCGACGACGGCTCTCGCGACCGCACCATGGGGGTTGTCGGGGAATATGCGTCCGGCGATTCGCGTTTCCATAGCCTGCGGCGAAACCGCCCCCCGAAAAACGCCTCCACTTGCCGCAATATCGGCTTGCAGCAGGCGTGTGGCCAGTATCTGCTCTTTCTCGACTCCGACGATCTTTTGCGGCCCGACTGCCTGGCGCAACGGATAGCCTGCCTGCAAGAGAATCCGGACTTGGATTTCGCCGTGTTCAAGGTCGCCTTGGAGGACACCGGGCGGATTCACAACAGATATCCGGAGTCGGCCGTCGGCGCGGAAGTGCCGGCGACTTGGCCGGCCAAGATGGCCTATCTGAGGATGTTCCTGGCCGGCACCCCGCCCTGGCAGACCTCGGCGCCTCTCTGGCGACGGGCCAGTCTCCTGAAGCTGAACGGTTTTGACGAGCGCTTCCCGCGGCGGCAGGACATGGAGCTGCATACCCGCGCGATTCCGGTCATGCGGTTCGCGGTCTTCCGGGATGTTGAACCCGACTGCCTGCGCCAGCCGACTGTGCGCGAGCAGCGACCGCCCGGGTTCGGGCGCATTCATGCGACTGGGTTCATGCTTTATCTGGAAACCGCGGATCGGGTTGTCGAGCAGTTCCTGGCCGAGCCGGGTCTGGCAGAACTGTGTCGGCGGGACTTGGGGGAGTTTGCCCGACGGGCAATGGCTACCTTCGACAAATATCGGCTTGACCGCTGGAGTTTGTACAGGGTTTGTCGAGAGCTGGTGGCCCGCGGGATCTTCAGTCGGCGGCAGGCTCTGGCTCATTTTCTCTGGCACGGTTGTCCCGGCCGGCTTGGCCGCCGGCTTTTGCAGTCCCGCCTCTATCGCCTGGCGCGAGGTCGAGCAGGGCGGCCAGAGCGCGAATGATCATGCGCGGCGCTATGGAGTAGGAGGTTTGCGCCTTGCTGGTGAATTTCCCGTCCGAGATGTCGCGGCCGACGATCGCGACCAAATTGCCGACTCTGAGATTGTGGCGCGAATGATTGTTGTAGAGCGCCTGGCTGCTGTGGACAATGCCCGGACATTTGGCGTTCAGGCTCGGCAGCAGGCAGCCCGTGCCCATGTTGGCAATGAATGAATCCAGGTTGCGGGCGACCGCCGCCTTCTCTTCCACCCTTGCCCCGATGAGCGATATGCTTTGGAGCCTGTCCCGGCTGTATTGCAGAAGCTCCCGGTAGACCGCCGTGTCCATGGCCACCGCCTCGGCTTCGGCATCCGAATCCTGCATTTGCCCGGTCCAGCCATCGACCACGATCAGGGGGTTGGCGAAACGGCCGCGGAGGAATTCGACCAGTTCGCGGTAGCCTTCGGACTGCTCCCGCCAAGCTCTTTTCTGGCTGGTTATGCCGAACCATACGACCGGAAAGAAGGGGGCGAATTTCTCGCGGTAGTGGCGTATTCTCTCCCGACTTGTCAGCAGGCTGGTGATGGTCTCGAAAAAGCCGTAGTCCGGAGCTTGCGACATGAATGGGTTGACATTCGGATGCAGCGCAATGGTATCGGTTTCTTCCGAACTGCCGCCAATGATTGCAAGATTCGGCGACGCCATCTGTTCGCGCAGGATTCTGGACAAGTCGCAAAAGCCTCGGCCGGGCACTTGCTGGATGGCCTGGTAGCGGGCGAGCAAGTGGTTGTGCCGTGCCCACAGCAGGCCGGCCAGGTGGTCCGCGACAAAGTGGTATGGGCGGCGGCTGAAGACGAAGGCCGTCAACGGCGGCGGATGGCGGGATGCGAAGCCGTGCCGCGCCAGGGCGCCATGACCAAGTCGATGCAATTCACGAACTTCATCCTGGTCAAAGACCTGCGGAACCATGGATGGGATTGCGCAGGCCATGTTGTGGGCGGGGAACAGGATGCCGACGATCTTGTTGGTGAACCTGACAAACAGCCAGAAGGGATGGCCGTCGTCGCAGAACAGGTAGGCAATCCAGGAACTGTCCGGACCGTACACACTGGCCAGGCAGAATATCGCGCTTTTGCCGTCGGGAGCGGGCAGCAGGAAATGGCCGCGCTGCAGAATATGGCGCAAGACCTGATGATAATGGGGGCGGCAGAAGTATCCTTCAAGCAACTTGATCCATCGCCGGTTTGCCCAGCTTGGCAGGGAGTCCGAGATTTCAATCTCGCGCGGCGCGTATGACAGGGCATTTCTGACGGCCTGCGAACGGTTTTCCGGGAAGGCCTTGGCCGGCAGCCGGTCGACGAGCGCGCTCCAATCCTTTTCCGGCGACTTGCTGGTCTCGCCTGAACTCCCGCTGCCGGGAAAGTGTCGCAAAGCCTGTCGGAAGATTCTTTCGGCCTCTTTCGCGTGTCCTCGCTTCTTTTTCGACCGGGCAAGTTCAAGCCAGGCCAGGTGCAGATGACCGACCTCGTTCAACCCGCGATAGTTGTCGCGACTACAGTGCAGTCCGCGGGAGAGCAGCCGGTCGGCCAGCTTGACCCGGCCCAACTGGCGCGCCCGCGCCGCCATCCAGGCCAGCAGGTTGCCGAGTCGGCGCCGGCAAGTCAGGTAGAATAAGTTGGTGAAATGGTGGGGGCTGGCGATTCGGCGGTACGAAGGACGACCGCGGCTTGGAGCCGAAATCGGGCTTTTGCGACGGGCTTTGGAATCGCGCGAACAGGGCATGGCCGACAAGTCCCTTTCCTGGCTGGAGCCTGCGCTTTGCTTTAAGTAGCACGGCGAGCCGTGGCGACGACGGGAAACTATAGGTTCTCGGGAAAAAAAAGCAACCATCCGCCCCGATCGGCTGGCGGCGCGGATGGTCGCCGGGATTCTACATTTCCTCGAGAGCGGCCTTGCGGCTGAGGCGAACCCGTCCGCGATCCGGATCGATGTCGATCACCTTGACGCTGACATAGTCGCCGAGCTTGCAGATGTCCTCGACCTTGTCGACCCGGTAGTCGGCCATTTCGGAGATGTGCAGCAAGCCTTCCAGTCCGGGCAGGATTTCGACAAAGGCGCCGAATTCCTTGACCGACTTGACCAGGCCGCGGTAAATCTTGCCGACCTCGGCCTCAGCCGTGCATTTTTCGATTTCCTTGCGGGCCATGTCGAGGGCGTCGCCGTTGACCGCGAAGACCTTGACCGTGCCGTCGTCCTCGATATCGATCTGGGCGCCGGTCAGTTCGCAAATGCCGCGAATGTTCTTGCCGCCGGGGCCGATCAGGGCGCCGATTTTTTCGGGGTTGATCCTGATGGCCACGATGCGCGGGGCGTGCCGGCTGATTTCGGAGCGCGGTTCGGCAATGCAGGCGTCGATCAGATCGTGGATCTGGCGCCGCGCCTCGCGATTCTTGAGCATCGCCTCGTACATGCCTTCGAGGTCGAGACCGCCCACCTTAAGATCGAGCTGGAAGCCGGTAATCCCGTCGCGGGTGCCGGCCAGCTTGAAGTCCATGTCGCCGTAATGGTCTTCCGAGCCGAGAATGTCGGTCAGAAAAACCCGGTTGCCCCGGTCGTCGGCGACCATGCCGACCGAAATTCCGGCCACTCCCTTCTTGAGCGGCACGCCGGCATCGCGCAGCGCCAGGGTGGCGCAGCATACCGAGGCCATCGACGACGAGCCGTTGGAGCCGAGGATGTCGGAGACGCAGCGAATCGTGTAGGGATAGTCTTCCGGAATCATGCCGGCGACCGAGCGCTCGGCCAGGGCGCCGTGTCCGATCTCGCGCCGATTGACCCCCATGATGCGGCCGACTTCGCCGACACTGTAGGGGGGGAAGTTGTAGTGCAGAATAAACTTCTTGCGGCCGGCGCCGGCGCCTTCGGAACCGGTGATGATGTCGTAGCCCTGCGCATCGCTCTCGGAGCCCAGGGTGACCGTCATCAGAGCCTGGGTCTCGCCGCGGGCGAAGAGCGAGCTGCCGTGCGGACGCGGCAGGACTCCGACTTCGCATTCGATCGGGCGCAGGTCGTCGAGACCGCGGCCGTCCGAGCGCTGCTGCTTTTCGAGGATCAGGCGGCGAATGGTATTTTCCGAAGCTTCGTCGAAGGCGGCCTTGAAGGGCGGCGGTTCGCCGTTTTCATCGGCCGGGAAGCGACTGCCCAGCTCCTCGACCATGCGTTCGCGGATCTCGCCCAGTCTCTTCATTCTCGCCTGCTTGTCGACGATCAGGCAGGGTTCATCCAGCTTGCCCTGGCAGTATTCGTCGACCGCGGCCTGCAGCTCTGCCGGAACCAGCCTCAGGTTGGGCTGGCGCTTGGCCTTGCCGGCCTTTTCGGCCAGTTCGCGCAAAACCTCGCACTGGCGCCTTACGACTTGATCGGCAAAGGCCATGGCATCGCGCAAGTCGTCCTCGCCGATCTCGTCGCTGCTGCCCTCGATCATGATCGCCTTGCCTTCTTTGCCGGCATAGACCAGGTCGATGTCGCTTTTTTTCATTTCGGCCTGGCTGGGGTTGGCCACAAATTCACCGTCCACCCGGCCAACGCGCAAGGCTCCGATCGGCCCGTCGAAGGGGATGTCGGAAATGGTCAGGGCGGCCGAGGCGCCCAGCATGGAGAGCACGTCGGCTTCGTTTTCGCCGTCGGCGCTGAGCAGGCTGCCCATGATCTGCACTTCGTCGAAGAAGCCTTTGGGAAAGAGCGGCCGCAGCGGCCGGTCGGTCATCCGCATGGTCAGGACTTCCTTCTCGGAAGGCCGGCCTTCGCGCTTGATGAAGCCGCCGGGAAAGATGCCTGCGGCGCTGAATTTCTCGCGGTAGTCGACTTGCAGGGGGAAGAAGTCGATGCCCGGGCGGGGGTCGCCGGAGCAGACGGTACTCAGGACTACCGTCTCCCCCTGGCGCACAACTACGGAGCCGGCCGCCTGTTTGGCCAGCTTGCCGGTTTCGATGGTGATTTTGCGGTCGGAGCCCAAATCGATGCTGACAGTTTCAAGGTTCGTCATTTTGTATCTTTTCCTTATGCTTTTGGGTACTGCTCTTCATTGATCCGGCCCGAAGCGGGAGGGCGAAGGCACCCTGCTTCTTCGGTCGCCCGGATCGTCGGCGGCGCCGCCGATTGGCGGCCTCAAGCCGAACGGCCCGCCACCGACTGGGCTGACGTGCCGACAAAGACAGGAAAAGGGAAGTGAACAGACGAAATCTGGGAAGGGATGCGAAATTGCGGTATAAGCTCCCGGCGGGCGGGCTTGACAGCCTTCCGCCGGAGTCTTATACCGACCGAATTCCGCATCTCCCGATGCTCGAAGCCTTCGCTTCGCCCTTTCCTGTTGTGCGCGATTTCGAAAAACCGTTCGAAATCGTCAGATGGCGCGAATCCGGCCGATGCCGGTGGGGGCGCCTCCCCATCCTCGCATTTAGTGCCGCAGGTTCAAGCGCTGGAGCAGGCTTTGATACCGATCCTGATCGTGGCCGGCCAGATAGCTCAGCAATTTCCGGCGGCGATTGACCAGCGCGATCAGGCCGCGCCGGGTGCTGTGGTCCTTCTTGTGCTCGCGCAGGTGTTCGGTCAGCTCGCTGATTCGAGCCGTCAGCACAGCCACCTGGACATCGGAAGAGCCCACGTCCCCATCCTTGATCGCGAATTGCTTGATGATCTCTTGTTTTTTGGCTTTTTCCATGAACCTTTAAGTTCCTCGATTGTTTCCCGCTTTGGCTGCTCGCCTCCGCCTCCATGCCTCACTCGGATTCGAGTTCGATCCTGTCTCGGCGGGCTGGAAGGCTGAGAAAAGGTGAATTTTATAAAGCAAAGCATTTAATATATTGCCGCTTCCCGCGAATGCAAATTGATCTTTGCATCCGCGTGCAGGATGCGCGTCACCTGCTCGATCGGCAGGCCGATTATATTCGACCGCGATCCCTCGATTCGCTCGATTACGAGTTCGCCGGATTCCTGAATCGCATAGCCGCCCGCCTTGTCGAGAAAATCTATGCGGTCCAGGTAGCGGCCGATGGTTTCTTCCGACAGATGCCTGAAGTAAACCTGGCTGCGGCAATGCCAGTTGCGGTCGAGTTCAGTCCGCCCCCGGCGGTCGAGGCGCAGCAGGGCGACCCCGGTGATTACATCATGACGGCGCCCGGACAGGCGGCGCAGCATTTCCTCGGCCTGGCGCCGATTGTCGGGCTTGCCGAAGATCCGTTGTTCGCAGACCACCATGGTGTCGGCGCCCAGGACGATTTCTCCTGGATTCTTGGCGGCCACCGCCCAGGTCTTCTCCCGGGCCAGGCGCCGAGCCGCGGCGGCCGGCCGCTCTCCCGGCCGTTCGCCTTCCTCGACGCCGGAGGGGACGACGCGGACGAACCAGCCGGCCGCCATTAGAAGGCAGCGTCGCCGCGGCGAGGCGGAGGCCAGAATCAGGCATGCTCGGTCGCTTGGCTGGGTTGAATCAGGCAAGCTATTCTTCCCGGTCATTGGTTTCTCGACGGCCGACAGTGCGCAGGAGCTGGATGCCGGAAACCCGAATGACCGGCAGGCGCCAGCCGGGGTGCCAGTGCTTGTCGCCATAGACCCGGACCGTCCGGCTCTCCCATTGCCGCAAGTTGACGGACTCGCTGATCAGGTAGCATTTGGGCAGATGGTCCGCGCCCTCGACCGCCACCAGAAAATGACTGGCGCGAGCGGTGCGTCGATCTCCCAGCGACACTACGCGCCCGACCGTCAACGGCTCGGTTTCGGGGTCGAATCTCGGGATCAGTTCGAGATCCGGCTCGACTTCGGCTTTCGGTTCGAGTTCCGGCGGTGGTTCGACTGCGCTCTCCTCGACGCTCTCCTCCGGCGAATCGGCCTGCGGAACGGCGTCGGCTTTCGGTTCGAGTTCAGGCGGCGGCTCGATCTGGGTTTCGGCTGCCGGTTCGGGTTCCGGCGGCGTCGGCTTAGTCTGCTCGTCGATTGCCGTTTCGGTTTCGGGGTCGGGCTGTGGTTCGGCCTGGGGGTCGGCCGTGGCCACCCCGGGGTCTTCGCCGACCGCGCTCTTCAGGGCAATGTATTGCGAATAGACCCAGACGGTGGCGTCCGGCGGCGCCTGAATTCGTTGCCAGCCGTTGCGCGGGCGGTCGATGGTCTGCACCGTTTGTCCTTGTTCAAGCACTGCAAAGGGAGAGAAGACCAGGCCGGGGCCGGCGCGAACATGCACATTGTCGGCATTGACGGCTCCCGACGGGTCGATAAAGTGTTTCGCGCACCAGGCCATGGTGTCCTCCGGGGCGATGATTTCATACCATTCTCCGCCCAGCTCGGAAACGATCTGCACGGTTGCTCCGCGCCTTAGTCGACTGACCACTTCGTAGTTGGTTCCCGGGCGGGCGCGCACGGAAAGGACGGTGGCTTCGACAATGCCCCTTCCCATGAAGTCCCGGCTCTCGGTTTCCGCCATTTCCCCGGCCCGTCCGCCGCCCGGGTAAATCAGCCAGGCGACCGCGAGCACGGCTTTCGCCAGAACCATCCGCCGCTTCCGGCGTATCCTGGGGTTGTTGTATTGTTGCATGACCGCTGTCTCCATGTTGTTCAATCGCCATTGTCGATGCGCACTACGGCCGACGTCGGGCGCAGGACGACCGAGTCGCGTCCGTTCTGCTCGCGGGTGCTTGGATAGTCGGCGTTGCAGTGCAAGCCCCGGCTTTCCCGCCGCAACAATGCGCAGTCGACAATTATTTCGGCCAAAGACGCGAGGTTGCGCAATTCGACCAAGTCCGGGGTGATGATGAAGTCCCAGTAGTATTTTTCGATTTCCCGGCGGATCATGCGGATGCGGCTTTTGGCCCGCTCCAGTCGCTTGTTGGTGCGGAAGATTCCGACATAGTCCCACATGAACCGGCGAATTTCCTCCCAGTTGTGCGAGATCACCACCTGTTCGTCGGAATCGACCGCCCGACCGGGGCGCCAGTCCGGAATTTGATCGTTCGCTACCTTAGGCCAGTCCCGGTCGCTTTGCTCGTGCGCCTGCCGCACCGCCCGGCGCGCCACCACCACGGCCTCCAGCAGACTGTTGCTGGCCAGGCGGTTGGCGCCGTGCAGGCCGGTGCAGGCGACTTCGCCGACCGCGTACAGTCCCTGAATTTCGGTGCGGCCGTCGAGGTCGGTGGCCACGCCGCCGCAGCAGTAATGGGCGGCGGGAACGACGGGAATCAGGTCTTGCGCCATGTCGATTCCGAACTTTAGGCAGGTGGCGAAAATGTTGGGGAAACGCTCCTGCAGGAAGTCGCGGCCGCGTTCCCTAATGTCCAGCCAGGCGCAAGGCTGGCCACTGCGCTTCAGTTCGTTGTCGATTGCCCGGGCCACGATGTCGCGAGGGGCCAGTTCGCCATCTTCGTGGTATCGTCGCATGAACTCCTGGCAATTCCGGCCGCGGCGAATTTTGAGTATGCCGCCTTCGCCCCGAACCGCTTCGCTGATCAGAAAGGACTTGGCCTGCGGATGATATAGGCAGGTGGGATGAAACTGGAAGAATTCCATGTTGCGGACTTCCGCGTAGGCTCGATAGGCCATGGCGATTCCGTCGCCGCTGGCCACGTCCGGATTGCTGGTGTACAAATAAACCTTGCCGGCGCCGCCGGTCGCCAGGATGGTGCATCGGCTGACCACGGTTTTGATATGGTTGGCGGCGGTGTCGATGACATAGGCTCCGAGGCAGCGGTTCTCGCGCTGCCAGTCGATATGGCGGCGAGTCGAGATCAGATCCACGGCCATGTGGTGCTCGAGAATCGCAATGTTGCGGTGGCTGCGGCAGCGTTCGAGTAGAACCCGCACCAGCTCTTCGCCGGTGATATCCCCGGAGTGCAGAATTCGGCGGCGGCTGTGCCCGCCTTCCCGACCCAGGTCGAAGTTGGCGGCGGCCAGCCGACTTTTCAGGTCTGTGGTCGATCCTGGCGGCGGTTGTGCCTTCTGCCCCGGTGAGCGGGTGAAGCCAACCCCCAGTTCGACCAGGTCGGCAATCGCCTGCGGGGCGGCGGCGACTATGCTCTCCACCGCCTGCGGCCGGCACAGGCCGGCGCCGGCCGCCAGGGTGTCCGCGACATGCTGTCCGAACGAATCGCACTGGTCGATCACGCAGGCGATGCCGCCCTGCGCGTATCGCGTGTTGCATTCGTCGGCAGTCCGCTTGGTGACGATCATCA
Organism: Lentisphaeria bacterium; assembly: GCA_007130365.1. Classification (GTDB taxonomy): domain Bacteria; phylum Verrucomicrobiota; class Lentisphaeria; order Oligosphaerales; family PUNB01; genus SLSR01. The sequence goes on along the minus strand of SLSR01000217.1, from coordinate 8,539 downwards.
CGGAGCCGTGATCGGCCGCCCGCAGAGCCGCATACAGCCCGGCAATGCCCGAGCCGATAATCAGGCAGTCGACTTCCTGCCGCATTTCCGTTTTCTTTTTCATTTGCCCTGGCGATTTGGTTCGGAACGACGGGCGAAAAGCAGAAACAGTGTTTCGTAGACCTTGATCGAGCCGACCAGGTCGAAGCCGGCTCCCCAGCGGTCGCTGAAAATCGCGGTTGCGTCCTGGTGTGAAGGCGCCGGGTCAAGAGGCGCCAGGACATAGGTTTCGGACTCCTCTTCAGGAGCTTTCGGAAGCAGGGCGAAATAGACTTGCGACTCGATCTGGCAGAGGCCGCGGACGCGGTATTTAACCCCGCGCCGCGCACATGCCGTATTGACCGCGTCCTGCACCCCGGCCGTGTCGGCCGCAAGGTCGTCGAGCGAGAAGGAAATTATCTTTTGCATTATTCGTAGTACTCCCTGCTTCCGGGTTTCGGCGGCGCCAGTTGCGCGGCCTGTTGACGCACGTCTTCGGGGTCGAGATAGGTTCTGGGCGAAAGCTCGACCGTGCAGTCCGGGCTGCCGTCGGCCTGGCGCGGCACCTTGACGCCCGCCGCTTCAAGCCAGTTCGCCGCCCGCTCGACGAGCAGTCGCCGACAACTGTCCACCGAGTCGACGCCTTTCGGGTTTTTGACCGGGCCGAACTGCTCGCCCCTGGCCGCCTCCAAAATCAGGACATTGGCGGCCAGCGGCAAGGCGTCGAAGATGAACGTCTCCAGTTTGACCGCATTCGGCTCTTCCGGTTCGACCAGGTCGCCGTTGGCATTGACGAAGGGCACTTTCTTGACGGCTCGGTGGAAGGGCAGGCGCAGTCGCCCTTCCGCCGTCAGGCGCTCGACAAAGGGGCGGTCGAGAATGTGGATGGCCGGGCTGCCGACGCGGAAGCGCAGATCGCCGTTCGGCCGGGTGGCCTGAGCCAGCTCTTCCGGCATGTCGCTGTATTCGACGATCGCCATCTTGTCGTCGATCAGGCAAAAGTTGCCCAGCTTTTCAAACGGCCCGGTCTTGACCAGGCCGCGACAGCTCATCTCCGCCTGCAACCGGGAGTGCAGCCCGAGAAACAGCGGGTCGAGCACGCAGACCAAAGGATTGTCGACTTGCCAATAGGAAATGTATTCGATGCCTCGCCTGGCCATGTCGGCCAAAGCCCCCGATTGCCGCATCGCCAGCAAACTGCCGCCATGGCCGTCGGGCGACAAGGCCAGGCTGTCGGGCGCGGCCAGCAGCAGACGTCCGTCCAGTCCGATCGCTGGCATGGTGCCCTGGGTCAGAAAGAACACCTGTCCCTCGGACAGTCCGAAATAGGCGTGCTTCCTGAAGAACTCGCGGGTTTCGGAATCGTTCATCGGGCTGGTCATAATATACCAGGGAATCTCGCTGTCGTATTTTTCGCAGGCCCGGGCAATACTTTCGGCAAACCATTGGAACAGGGGCTTCCGCCGGATAGGCGAAATCGGGAAGGTCCCCTTGGGACCGGGATAGCCCAGCCGAGTGCCCTGGCCGCCGGCTACCGTGAAGCCGGCGACTTTGCCTTGGCTCAATAGCTCTCTGCCGTGCCGGGCGGCGGCGGCGTACAACTCGCGCCGCTCCTCGTTTTCCGGTTGCGCCGGCAGGCTGGGAGCCGGCTGCAGACTGGCGGGCAGCTCGACCCGGGGCTCGGCTTTCACATAGGCTTCGACCAGCTCCGGCAGTCGCGCCCAGTCGACCGAAGACAGTTGCGAAAGCAGCTTTTCCCGGCTCGCCTCGCTTAAGTCGTCATAAAAGCGCAGCACATGCTGTTGGCCGCAGTCGGACAGGATTGTTTGCAGCTCTCCGATGGTCATTGACGGCTCCTTGTTGTCACGGATGTAAACAACTCCACTTTTTTCGTCTGTTCCATTAAACTTAAACACTGAAAAGGTTGCAGTCAAATCGGCTGCCGAAGTTTTCGACAAAGTCTGTGTATAACTTGCAAAGATCTGCCTTGACAATGCCTATGGATTCTATATCCTTTTCTGGATTTGTCCCATAAATTGTTTTCAGGCAAAAGCATATATCAATATTTAAAGCATGTTAGAGGGGGTTTCCGGCCTGTTGGCAACCTGTTGGCAACCTGCGGATAAACTCCGGTTTATAAACCTTTGAATATTTGTTTCCATGGTCGGTTTCAAGGGGTTGCGGCTTTTTCGCAGACTTCGAGACAGAATGCTTGAATGGCCAGCCTTTCATCCATGTTGCCGGAGGTTTGCCGAGCCAGTCCGGCGGCGGCCGCCACCGCCAGTTCGCAGTCTTCCGCATCTCCGGCTTGATTTGCCGCCTCCCCGCCTTGGCAGGCGGCGGCCAGCAGCTCCGGGTGCGGCAGATCCTCGACCGCGATCCCCTGACTTAGCAGGCTCTGTTGCAGGTACCAGCAATGGATCGCTTCGGTAAGCTGACTGCGCAGGCGCCGATATTCCGCCGCCAGTCGGGCTTCCTTGACTTCGGCCAGTTTTTTGCGGATCTGGGGAGTTTGCTCGGCCGCCTCTTCCGGGGATTCCTCCTCCTCCGATGTTTCGGTTGAAGCTCGCGCCTGTTCTTTGAGTCCGGCAAACAGTTCAAGCATTTGCCGGGCGCAGCGCAGTGCCGCGGTCGCGCCCGCGTTGCGCTTCATTCCGGCGAGGATGGGGAAAAGACCGCATTGGATTGCGAAATCGTATGAGCGTCGATTCTGCAGCAGCGAAACCCGCTGGCAGCGGGAGCGAATAGTCGGCAGCAGGGCACGCGGATGGCTGGTCGCCAATACGATCAGGGTGCGAACCGGCGGTTCCTCCAATGTCTTCAGCAAGGCGTTTTGCGCCTGCTCGTTGAGTCGGTCGGCTTCGTGGATCAGACCGAACTTGAAGGCTTTCGGACTGGCGGTCAGGTGCAGCTGGCGTTCGAATTCGCGCACATCGTCGACCAGGATTTGGCGCATTCTGGACTTGGGCTCCAAGATTTGCAGACCGGGATAGCTGCCCGCCTCGAACTGTCGGCAGCGGTCGCAGTCTTCGCAGGCCTCCCCGTCCGGCAGCGGCTGGCGGCAGGCAAAGGCCTGCAGCCAGCCGCGCGCCAGGCGGCCGGCCAAATCGCCGTCGTCGCCGACAAACAGATAGGCGTGCCCGAAGCGGCCGCCGACCTTGATGTGCAGCAGGGTTTCGCACAGTTCGGGATATTGTGCCTTGAACTTGGTCAATGCCATAGTGGTCTTGCCTCGAACTTTGGCGCGATCGATCTGACCTCGCCATTCCAGCCTGGTTGATTCATGCGCATTCGGCGCGTTTTGGTTGAAGAAGCCCTTCAGGCGTCAATTTGTCATTCATTCAATCCAGGGCGGCGCTTCGTTTGCCCTGGGCTGGTATGCCTCCGACCTTTTTCAGGCCTGATGCGCCGACTTCCGGCCAAGCTCGGCGCACCTACTCGGGGCTCCGTCTCGACTGCGATGGCCGGGCTGACCGGTCGGCCAGCAAAGGTTCGACCAGGCTCCACACGGATTGTTCGACTGCCGCCGGCGAACGGTCGGCCTCGACGATGCGAATCCGTTCCGGATGCCTGGCGGCGATCTGCAGAAATCCGTCTCGGACGCGCTTGTGAAAGGCGCGTTCCTCGCTCTCGAACCGGTCGCGGACCGGTAGTGCCAGGCCGCGCTGCCGACTGCGCTCCTCGCCGACGCGGACCGGCAGATCCAGGAGGACGGTCAAATCCGGCTCAAGCAGGCCGGCGCTAAATCGGTGCAGAGACTCGATGAAGTCGAGATCGAGCCCGCGACCATATCCCTGGTAGGCGGTAGTCGAATCGAAAAAACGGTCGCACAACACCAACTGCCCGGCCGCCAGAGACGGCTGAATCCGCTGTCGCGTCAGTTGCGCGCGACTGGCCGCCATCAGCAACAGCTCGGCCTCGGGGCAGACGGCCGCCTCGCCATGCCCATGCTTGACCAGCCTTCGCAGCTCCTCCCCGAGTTCGGTGCCCCCGGGTTCCCGGGTCTGCAGCACGCTATGGCCGCGCTCGATCAGACGGCGGGCCAGGCGTTCCATTTGAGTCGACTTCCCGGCTCCTTCCTGCCCCTCGAAAGAGATGAACAGCCCCGGGCTCGGGGTGGCGGCTTCGGTCGGCCGATGGGTCTTTGTCGTCATAGTGCAAAATGATTTTAGGTGATTGAGCGGGTCGTTTAACCAACTTGTTCTGGCCGGGATAAAAAATCGCACTCATGCCTCGGGCTTCTGGAAAACCGGGCAACCCCGAGTATGGTATAAAGATTGATGCGAAACCGATAAATTCAAGGTACAGACAAAATGCAGGCGACCGAATCCGATTCTGCGGGAAACCAGCCAGACCCGCCCAATGCCGCCGCGCATTCCGGCGACGCGGTCTACCGCAACCAGTATCGGCCGCCGCGGGTTCACCGGCAAACTTTGGTTGAAATGAACGTTGCCGTGTTTACCGCCCGCCGCAATGCCGCCCACCGGTGCGTAATCGACATTCTGCGCCGGGAAATGCTGACCAAGCAGAAAAAAGACCGGCGCAAGCTATATCTGCTTTGCGGAATGCTGCTTGACGAGGCCTTGATGTGTACGCGGCGTTCACAGTTGCAGATCGATTCGGCGGTCATGCACTACCTGGAACTGTTGCGCGACACGATCAACGCGATCGAGGCGCTGGTTCGGCACGAGATCAAACTGGGCCAGGAGTCCCGCGAACTGTCCGGCATGCTCAATCAATATGTCATGACCCAGTTGCAGTCGGCCAACGACGTGTTCAGCGACGGTGAAATGAATATTCTGGACTGCATCGAGGACTTGCTCAAGTTTGGCGATCCCATTCTGGTCAAGGATTCCCAGGAACGCATAGCCGGGTTTAGCGAGGACGACCGGCGGCGCTACGATCTGGCGCTCCGGGAGTATTCGGAGTACTATCGGAAATTCAATGTGGACACTCCTCTCAAAAAGCTGCCCGGCTACGGTGTCCGCGTTTTGTGATCAGGCTTCGCCGCAGATCGTTGGGGGAGTGGGGCGCGAGCTTGCGAGCGTACCCACCAGCCCCTTGGTCAGGCTAGCTGCTTCGCCGCGGTATGGTCTGCCGGGGAGTGCGACTTCCCGGCTTGATTGAACATGGTATCCTTTCGTCCCGGCAGCAGCCGGGGAAGACATGGTGCAAAAAGAAAGGACACCCAACATAAACCGTCAATCTATCGTTGCCGCCCTGCAAGTCAACCGTCGCTTTTGGTGCGGGTCGGCCGCCGCCCGCGCCACCTCGCGGCAGGTTGCCCGAATCGCCGGGACAAAAACGCCCAATCCCCCGCAATCATTGCCCCTTCCCCCTTTCCGCGCCCGCAGGCGTTGTCGAAGATCCGACTCGGGCAGCACGGCCGTAGCGATAGACGCAGATATACACAGATGGGACAGGAGACCAATTTTCAACACAAGGAAACGAAGAGAACGAAGGGGACTGCATTTTTGAAGGGGATGTCCCTAATCCTGTTGAAACTCTTAGAAGGCTAATTTTGCCCCGAGACTTGAGGTGCTGAGCATACGGTCTGGAACTCTTCGGGATAGAGAGCGGCCGCGATCTGCTCGAGCAGGAGATGAATGCGCGGCCCGGGCACCATGACATGGTCCCCGACAATCGCATGGACGCGGCCGGCCCGCACTGCTTCAAGATGCGGCGACATGCCGTGCCAGCGCTCGACAACCTGCTCGGCCGTGTTTCGCGGATCGTCTCGGGGATCGACTAACTCGACAATCACCTCCGGGTTCAGGCGAATGATGTTCTCCTGGCTCAGAGTTGCGTAGTCGAGCCCCCCCCGGTAGGCATTGCGGCCGCCCGCCAAACTCAGCAACTGATCGAAGATGCTGTCCTGGCCGGCGATGAAGAACTCTCCGCCGGATGAGCCGTCCAGGCCGCTGCCCAGGCAGAGCAGGATGTCTTGCGGAGTCCGCAGACGGACAAACTCGCGCACCCGGCGGCGGCTGTCTTCGATCTCCCCCGCCAGCCTTTCAGCCGCTTCCGCGACTCCGCAGGCGTGTCCGATTGTCCGGATCGAATGCACGATGTCGGCGACGCTGCGGTTGTCGACGATCAGATAGGGGATTCCCATCTCGCGCAGGCGGCGAGCCGTGTCCTGACCCTGGCTCTTCAGCATAATCACCAGATCCGGAGCGCGAGCCAGCAGGCGCTCCATGTTCAGGTCGACATGGCCGCCGACTCTTGGCTTGTCGCGAGCCGCCGGCGGGTACCGGCAGAAATCGGTGACTCCGACAATCCGCTCCTCCAGGCCAAGGGCGAACAGGGTTTCGGTCAGGCTGGGGGCGAGCGAGACCAGGCGCGGATAGCGACCGGCCGGCCGGGGCGGCAGCTCGAGGTCGACGATCAGCTCGGGCGACGGCGGCGCGGGGCGGCAGCCGATGATTGCAAATGCCGCTGTCGCAAGCGCCAGAAGCAACGGAACAGCGTTGACTTTAAAAATGTATTTTGCCCTCATGCACCTATCCTGAATAATTCACGAGCCAAGTTTTGTTGCGAGTCGAAGTCAAGTAATCGATGCGAAGCATCTTTGGCTGCGCCGCAACAGCTTGCGTCGGCGCGAAGCACCCTTGGAGTGCGGTGGCCCGGCACCGCTTTGGCATAGCCTCCTGGGGTCTATCGGAAAGCGGCGAGCGCCCGCCGCACTCCAAAGCGGCTGCGCCGCAACAGCTTGCGCCGATGCGAAGCACCCTTGGAGTGCAGTTTAAAATGGAGCAATATAGCTCGGTTCTTGCAAGGAGGTCAACCTTCTCATACTTGATCATTCCTCCCCGGCTTCCTCGACAATGATGCGGTTGCCCTCGACCTCGATCACCCTGACCGGCTTGCCCTTGGCGATCATCTCGCCACTGCTGACCACATCGAGCCGCCGGTCGCCGAAAGTGGCGGTGCCGGCCGGCCGCAGGGTGGTCAGGGCGACTCCCTCGCCCCCGAGAAAGTCGCGATAGCCGGGATCCGAGGAAACGTATCCGCTATCGGTGTCGAGCGTTTTCTGCAGCACCAGTTTGCCGTAGAAAGATGCCTTTGGCAGAAGCTTGGAGAGCAGATAGATGCCGATCGAGGTGAAGACAATCAGCAGAATCAGACGCAACGAGATGACCGGCAGGAAGTCGACCAGGGAGGGGGTGGAAATTCCCGGCAGCTCCGGCAGCGAAGGCAGGCGCGGCACCAGTCCCATGATCAAGCCGGCCAGAATCGAGAGAATGCCGAGAATTCCGGCCACGCCGAAACCGGGAATGACGAACAGTTCGACCGCGATCAGAATGATGCCGACCACCACCAGGGCGATTTCCTCGAACCCGGCCAGGCCGCCGACATGATGTCCGAAGAAGTAGATCAGCAGGCAGATGGCTCCGAACAAGCCGGGCAGACCGATGCCGGGAGTCTGGAACTCGGCGTAGATGCCGAGAATCCCGAGGGCAAAGAGAAACGGGCCGATCAGGATGATCCAGCGCGCCAGCCGCTCGGCCGGCTGAGTCTCGAAATAGACTACTTCGGCATTGCCTTTCCCGACATGGTCGAGCAGCGCCTCGAGATCCTCGACAATCGCCTCGGCCAACAGCGGGCGGTCGCGCGGCGGGATGATCTCGACCGCCTCGCGGGCGGTCAGGTTGAGCAACTCGCCGGCGGCGCAAACCACATGGCCGTTGAGTATGACCTCTAGATCGGGGTCGACCATGGCGACCGCCAGCTCCTCCCAGTGGCCATTCTCCTGGGCCAGGCCGCGAACCAGGGCGCGGGTGTCCGAAAGCATTTTCTCGTAGACCTTGTCGGGCAGGTCGGCGACTCCGCCGGGGGTCATGATAATCGGCAGCGCGCTGCCGATGCGGCTGCCCGGCGCCATGAAGATGCGATCCGAGCCGAACGAGACAATGGCTCCGGCACTTTGCGCGTGGGTATTGACAAAGGCGTAGATCGGCGCCTTGGAGGCTCGCATCCAGGCGATGATCTCCTCGGTCTCGAGCAGTCTGCCGCCGGGGGTGTCGATCTCGATGATCAACAGATCCGGCTCGATTCTCTCGATCTCGCGAAAGGCGCGTCGGAAGAGTATCATCAGGCTTTGGTCGATCGGCCCCTGCAAGGGCAGAACATAGACCTTGAACTCTCGCTCGTCCGGGTCGGAGGCGGGTTCCGCGGAGTCCGCACTGGCGGCCGAAACCAGGCCAAGCCAAAGCAGGGCGAGAGTCGCCGGGAAAAATCGCCGGAAAACGCGGCAACCCATTGGGCGCGATATCAACCTGCGCATAAGCCGTACTCCTTTAGTCTGATTAATTCATGGGAATTCGGCCATGAGTCATTATATGTTTATCTTCAAATTGTCAGTCTCTGCCCAAACGGCGTCAGGCCGTCGCACTCCATAGCGGCGGCGCCGCAGGCTGCGAGCTTCGCTATTTCTGGCCGCCGTAGACCTCTTCGGGGTCGAAGACTCGCTCGCCGACCGTTTCCAGGCCGCCGTCCTCCGCCAGCCGCCGGAAGAAGC
>SLSR01000005.1 GCA_007130365.1 Lentisphaeria bacterium | reverse complement strand
TGATAAAGGTTTAGGCGATGAGAAAAAAAGAAATTCGTCCCGAAAAAAAACAACTGGTCGACGATCTTGGCCGGTTGATTGGTTCTTCCGAAGCCATGTTCCTGGTATCCTACAAGGGACTTAAGGTTGCCGATTTTTCGGAATTGCGCAACGGGCTTGCGGAATTGAACTCGGAGTGCCACGTGATTCCGAACCGCTTGTTCAAGCGCGCCGCTGCCGAGTGTGGACTCGACAGCGTCGCCGGTTATCCCCTGACCGGCGATAGCGCGCTGATAACCGGCGGCGACGATGCGGCGGCGGTGGCCAAGGCGGCCAGAAAGTTCGCCACCGACCACAGCGCGCTCCAGTTCAAACTTGGGGTGCTTGGCGAGCAGCTTCTCGATCCGGACGAGATCGAGCAACTGGCCAAGCTGCCGGGTCGGGAGATTCTTCTGGCCCAGCTGCTGGGAGTCTTGCAGGCGCCGGCGCGCAATGCGGCCGGGGTTTTGTACAATCGACTCGCCAGCATCGTGTACGCGCTCGACGCGTACTATCGTGGACGCAATTAGGCAATCCATGTCAAGATCAATAAATAAGAACAAAGTGATCGGAGGTTTAGAGCAATGGCTGATGATGTGAAGATTGAAGTGTCCGAAGAAATGGAGAAGTTCATTTCCTATATCGAGAGCATGTCGGTTTTGGATTTGTCCAAGCTGGTCAAAGCCCTGGAAGAGCGCTTGGGGGTGACGGCGGCGGCTCCGGTCGCGGCGGTGGCGGCGGCGCCGGCGGCCGGCGAAGGCGGCGAGGCGGCCGAGGAGAAGACTGAATTCGACGTGATTCTCAAGGCGGTCGGCGAAAAGAAGATCAACGTGATCAAAGAAGTGCGCGCGCTTACCGGGCTCGGCTTGAAAGAGGCTAAAGACCTGGTGGACGGGGCCCCCAAGCCGATCAAGGAAGGGATCGCCAAGGAAGAGGCCGAGGAGATCAAGGGCAAGCTGGAGGCGGCCGGAGCCACGGTTGAGCTTAAGTAGCGCGGCTTCATGAGAAATCTCTCCGATTTCGGCAGGGTCTGAGAGACGAATGGAAAACGGTGGAATCGGAGACCGATATTCGGCTCTCCGATTCCTGCCGTTCAGAAATTGTCCCGCTATGCCGGTAAACTGGCAAGGCAAAATGTGTTGAGCCGCGTCCGAAGTCACGCGATGGCGAAGCTTCGCAGCGGTTGCGCAAACGACCTTTGCACAAGCCGCACCCGCAGCAGCCTATCAAACAGCAGGCAGGAGTATTATGGAACGCTTAAATTTCGGCAAGCTTCAGGATATTCTCGAGGTTCCAGACCTGATCGCGATCCAGATGGATTCCTATTCTCGTTTTTTTCGGAAAACGAATCCGAAAGAGCGTCATCAGGTGCAGGGGTTCGAGCATATCTTTCGCGAAATTTTCCCGATTGAAAGTATCGACCAGCAGTGCATGCTGGATTTTGTGAGCTACGAGATCAGCCCCCCGCGAAGTGATGTGACAACTTCCCTGCGGGATGGCGGAACCTATGCCGCGCCTTTGCATGTGACCTTTCGCCTGACCACTCCCGGCGACAGCAAGGAGGAGCGGGTCTATATGGGCGACATCCCGGTTATGACCGAAGCCGGAACCTTTGTCGTGAACGGGGCGGAGCGGGTGATTGTCAGCCAGCTTCATCGCAGTCCGGGCATTTGCTTCGAGCGTGAGCGCCATCCCAGCGGCCGTTCGCTCTATTCCTTCCGGGTGATTCCCGACCGGGGTTCGTGGATGGAGGTGCAGTTCGACATTCACGATCTTATTTTCATCTTTCTCGACCGTCGCCGCCGCCGCCGCCGATTTCTGATCAGCACCTTTCTGCGGGCTTTGGGCTGCGAAACCAATCTCGATCTGCTTGAAGCCATATACGGGGTGCAGAAGCTGACCCCGGCGAAGATGGCCAAGGCCGAGGATGTCTCGGTCTTTTTCGCGGCCGAAACCGTCTTGAAGCCGGGGGTCGAGAAGGACATCGACAAGGAGGGGCGCCAGATCGACGAACAGGACGTTTTGATCTCCCAGCTCGAACCCTTGACCGAGGAAACCCTGGAGGCCTTGCGGGAGGCTTCAGTCAAAAAGCTGGCGGTCGTCGACACCACCGAGCTGGGCGATTATTTCATTCGCTGTTTGCAGCGCGATCCGGCCCGCACCAGCGAAGAGGCACTCAAGGAGATCTATCGCCGCCTGCGCCCCGGCGATCCGCCCAATGTCAACAGTGCCAAGCAACTGCTGAAACGCCTGTTCTTCGATTTGCGGCGCTACGACCTGGGCGTTGTCGGCCGTCATAAAATCAACCAGAAGCTGAATTTGCAGGTTCCGCAGGACACCCGGGTTCTGGTGCGCGAGGATCTGGTCGCGGCTACCGCTCACTTGATGAAGCTGCGCAATCAGAACGGAACGGTTGACGATATCGACCATTTGGGCAATCGGCGGATTCGCACGGTCGGGGAGCTTTTGCAGAACCACTGCCGTGTCGGTCTGATGCGTACCGAAAGATTGATTCGCGAACGGATGACCCTGCTGGACATGGAGTCCTCCGACATTACTCCCGGGAAATTGGTCAACCCCAAGGCTTTCGCCAGTGTGATTCGCGACTTTTTCGCCCGCAATCAACTGAGTCAGTTTATGGATCAGACCAACTGCCTGGCCGAACTGACCAACAAGCGCCGCCTCAGCGCGCTTGGTCCCGGCGGCTTGACTCGGGAGCGGGCCGGGTTCGAGGTGCGCGACATCCATACCAGCCATTACGGGCGGGTCTGTCCGATCGAGACTCCGGAAGGGCCCAACATTGGACTGATTTCCTCGCTCGCGCTGTATGGCAGGATCAACCCCTACGGCTTTATCGAGACGCCCTATCGTCGGGTCAAGGATGGCGTAGTCACCAAGCAGGTCGACTATCTGACGGCGGATCAGGAGGAGGATTTTGTCATCGCCCAGGCCAACGCCGCGCTCGGCGAGAAGAGCCGGTTTGTCAAGGATTATGTCTTGTGCCGGAAAAAGGGCGAACCGGCCGAATTCCCGGCTGCGGCGGTTCAGTATATGGACGTGTCGCCGAAGCAGCTGGTCAGTGCCGCGGCCGCTCTGGTGCCGTTTCTCGAGCACGACGACGCCAATCGGGCTTTGATGGGGTCGAACATGCAGCGCCAGGCGCTGCCGCTGCTGAATCCGGAGTCTCCGATTGTGGGAACCGGCATGGAGAAGGTGGTGGCGCGCGACTCGCGAGCCGTGCGGCTGGCCGATGCCGATGGCGTGGTGGTTTTCTCGTCGGCCGCCAGAATCGTCACCACCGCCGACGGCAAGCCGGTCGATAAAACCAAAAAGCCGCAGGCTGTGCGCGAGTATGAACTGGTGAAGTTCATGCGCTCCAATGCCTCGACCCTGGTCAGCCAGCGCCCGACGGTGCGGATCGGCGACCGGGTCAAGGCCGGGCAGGTGATCGCCGACGGCGCCGCCACCCAGGGCGGCGAGTTGGCTCTGGGGCGCAATGTCACGGTCGCCTTCATGCCCTGGTGCGGCTACAACTTCGAGGACGCGATCGTGATCAGCGAGCGTTTGGTCAAGGACGATGTCTATACCAGCGTTCAGATCAATCAGTTCGACATTACGGCTCGCGACACCAAGCTGGGGCCGGAGGAGATCACCCGCGACCTGCCCAATGTCAGCGAGGAAATGCTGCGCAACTTGGATCACGAGGGCGTGATTAGGATCGGGGCGGAGGTCAATCCCGGCGACATTCTGGTGGGCAAGATCACGCCGAAGAGCGAAACCGAGCTGGCTCCCGAGGAGCGCCTTTTGCGGGCTATTTTCGGAGAGAAGGCCTCGGACGTCAAGGACAGCTCGCTGTATCTGCCCTACGGTTGCGCCGGCATCGTGATGGATGTTCGCGTCGAGCGCCGGGTCGATCCGACCAAGGCTCGCATCTCCAAGGCAGAAGTCAAGCGACAGGTCAAGGAGGCGCAGAACGACCACAAATCGGAGACCGCTGAAGTGGTCGACGACCTGGCCGACAAGTTGGCCGAGGCTCTGCTGGGCTCCAAACTGGCGGCCGACGTTCTGGTTTTCGAGCAGGCTGGCGAGGAGGGAAGTGAAAAATCAGGCGAGGAAGGGGAGGTGGTGATTCCGGCCAACCGCAAGATCACCAAGGTGATGCTTCGGAAACTGGCTCAGCACTACGACCGCTACGACATGCCGGCCGGGCCGGCCAAGGATCAGGTCGACGAGATCGTGACCCCTTTCCGCCCCCGCTTCCGGGCGATCGACTTGCGCTGTCAGGAAATCGTCGAGGGCTTGGAGGGAGGCGACGGAGTCGATCCCGGCGTGATGAAAAGTGTCAAGGTCTACATTGCCAGCAAGCGCAAGGTATCGGTTGGCGACAAGTTGGCCGGGCGGCACGGCAACAAGGGGATCATCGCCCGCATTGTGCCGGAGCAGGATCTGCCGTTCATGCCGGACGGCACCCCGGTCGATGTGGTGTTGAACCCTCTGGGCGTGCCCAGTCGGATGAACGTTGGCCAGGTTCTGGAGAACCATCTGGGCTGGGCGGCCGGGGTTCTCGGACTCAAGGTGGCGACCCCGGTGTTCGACGGGATTCACGAGGACAAAATCGTGGAGCTGATCGCGGACGCTCGCAGGCTGCTGGCCGAACAGCGCGGCTGGAAAGTCGCCGAAGACGGGGCGGTCGTCGATGTCGATGGCCGCAGCCGGGACGATTTCTTCATCGGCTCGGATGGCAAGGTCACTTTGTGCGACGGCCGCACCGGCGAGAAGTTCAGTCAGCGGGTGACGGTCGGGAGCATGTATATCATGAAGCTCGACCACATGGTGGCGGACAAGATTCACGCTCGCGCCACCGGCCCCTACTCGCTGGTCACGCAACAACCGCTCGGCGGCAAGGCCCAGCATGGCGGCCAGCGTTTCGGCGAGATGGAGGTGTGGGCGCTGGAGGCCTATGGCGCGGCCCACGTTCTGCAGGAGATGCTGACCGTCAAAAGCGACGATGTCCGCGGGCGCAGCGAAGTCTACAAGTCGATCCTCAACGGCGAGAACGCCTTGGAGGCGGGAATTCCCGAGTCCTTCAACGTTTTGATGAAGGAAATGCAGAGCCTGGGGCTCGACGTCCGGGTGCGCCGCGGCAAGGCGAGCGCAAGTTAGCGAGGCGGGGGTGGCGTTTCTTAGGCGCGGGCCGGAACCGAGCCCCCTTGCCGAAAAGGCAGTATTGTGATTCCCGGTCGCGGATCGGGAAGCGATAGTCATAAACCCTCATCTTCCTCAACATTGGAGGGCTGGTCTCTTGGATAGCACGACAATCAAAGAAGTTCTCGATATTCAGGAAAGCGATTCTTTCAGTTGCGTAACCATTGGAGTCGCGTCGCCGGAGAATATCCGTTCGTGGAGCCGGGGCGAGGTCAAGAATCCCGAAACCATCAACTATCGCTCTTTCAAGCCTGAAAAGGGCGGTCTGTTCTGCGAACGGATTTTCGGGCCGACCCGCGACTGGGAATGCAATTGCGGAAAATACAAGCGCGTCAAGCACAAGGGCATTGTCTGCGACCGCTGCGGGGTCGAGGTCACGCAGTCGCGGGTACGGCGGGAGCGCATGGGGCATCTTGAGCTGGCGGTGCCGATTTCCCATATCTGGTTTTTCAAGTGCATGCCCAGTCGCCTTGGTCTCATGCTGGACATGACGGCTCGCGAACTGGAGCGCGTAATCTACTACGAGAGCTGGGTTGTGACCGATCCGGGGGACACCCCACTGACCCACAAAAGCCTGCTTACCGACGAAGAATATCGCGAGGCGCGGGAAACCTATGGCGAGACCTTCAGGGCCGGCATGGGGGCGGAGTCGGTGCAGACTTTGCTCGGGCAGTTGGATCTGGAATCTTTGCAGAGCGAGCTGGAAGTGCAGATGCAGAGCACTCGCAGCAAGGCCGAGCGCAAGAAGCTGGCCAAACGCCTGCGGCTGGTCGAGGGGTTCCATAAAAATCGTATGGATCCGCGCTGGATGGTGCTGACTGTGCTGCCGGTGATTCCCCCGGATCTGCGCCCTCTGGTTCCTCTCGAGGGCGGCCGCTTTGCCACCTCCGACCTCAACGATTTGTATCGGCGGGTGATCAACCGCAACAATCGCCTGAAGAATCTGTTGCAGTTGCACACGCCGGAAGTGATCATTCGCAACGAAAAGCGCATGTTGCAGGAGGCGGTCGACGCCTTGCTCGACAACGGCCGCCACGGGCGTCCGGTCACGGGAACCGGCAATCGCCCGCTCAAGTCGTTGAGCGACATGCTGAAGGGCAAGCAGGGGCGGTTTCGACAGAATCTGCTGGGCAAGCGGGTCGACTATTCGGGGCGCTCGGTGATCGTGGTCGGGCCGGAGCTGGAATTGCACCAGTGCGGTCTGCCCAAGGAGATGGCGCTCACTCTGTTCGAGCCTTTTATCATCAACCGCCTGCGGGAGATGGGCGAAGTCTACACGGTGCGCAACGCCAAGAAGCTGATCGAGCGCAAGGCGCCGGTTGTCTGGGACGTTCTCGACCAGGTGATCAAGGGCCATCCGATCCTGCTCAACCGGGCGCCGACCCTGCACCGATTGAGTATTCAGGCCTTTGACCCGATCCTGATCGAGGGACAGGCGATCCGCCTGCACCCCCTGGTCTGCCAGGCCTACAACGCGGACTTCGACGGCGACCAGATGGCGGTACACATACCGCTCTCCAACCTGGCGCAAATGGAGGCGAAAACCCTGATGCTCGCCTCCAACAATCTGTTTTCGCCGGCCAACGGCGAGCCGGTCGCGACACCGAGTCAGGATATCGCTCTCGGGGTCTATTTCCTGACCTATTTGCCGAGGAGTTCGCGGACGCAAGGCGAAAGTGTGGCAAAGCCCGCCTTCAACGACTATTTCGAGGTCTTGCGGGGGCTCGACTCCCAGCACATTGAAATGCACCAGCTGATTCGCCTGCGCAATCCCGACTTCGGCTGCCCGCAGCGCCCCTGGGGCGATCCCGAGCCGCGGGTCATTGAAACGACGGCCGGGCGCTGCATCTTCCACGAGATCTGGCCCGATGAACTTGGCTTCTGCAATGCCATGGTCAACAAGAAGCAGCTTGGGGCGATGATCAAAACCTGCTACGAAGTCTCCGGCCAGGAGGCCGTGGTGAAATTGCTTGACCGCCTGAAGAATCTCGGCTTCGAATACGCCACCAAGGCCGGGGTCTCGATCGCCATCGGGGACATGATCATTCCCTCGGAAAAGCCGGAAAAGGTGGCGGAGGCGGAAATGCAGATTGCCGAAGTCCGCAAGCAGCGCGAACAGGGTATCATCACCGAGAACGAGCGCAATCAGAAGTGCATTGACATTTGGACGCAGACCACCAACGAGCTTTCGGCTCTGCTCTACAGTACGCTCGAGCAGAACGGCGGCCGGCCGGAGATCAATCCGGTCTTCGCCATGCTCGACTCCGGGGCTCGCGGCAGTCGCGACCAGGTCAAGCAGTTGGCCGCCATGCGAGGCCTGATGGCCAAGCCGTCCGGCGAGATTATCGAGCGGCCGATTCTCTCGAGCTTCCGCGAGGGGCTCTCGGTGCTCGAATACTTCCTCAGCTCGCACGGCGCCCGCAAGGGCTTGGCCGACACGGCCTTGAAGACCGCCGACTCGGGCTATATGACGCGCAAGCTGGTCGATGTGGCGCACGATGTGGTCTGCACCGAGCAGGATTGCGGTACGGTAAACGGCATCTGGATCAAGGGCATTGTCGAGGGTGACGAAGACATCGTGCCGCTCAAGGATCGAATTGTCGGTCGCTTCAGTGTCGACGATGTCCACAATCCGCTGAGCGACGAGCCCGACGACTTCCTGGTCAGGGCGAACCAGGAGATCACGCCGGCGATTGCCGATCGACTGATCGAGTTCGGCATCGAGCGAGTTCACATCCGTTCGGTGCTCACCTGCGAGAGCAAGGAGGGGGTTTGCGCTTTCTGCTACGGGCGCAACCTGGCGACCAACAAGATGCCTTTGCTCGGCGATTCCCTTGGCATTATTGCGGCCCAGTCGATCGGCGAACCGGGCACCCAGCTTACCATGCGGACTTTCCACTATGGCGGAACCGCCACCGTGAGTTTCCGCCAGCCGGTGCTGCGCAGTAAGGTCGGCGGGCGCCTGCGCCTGGAGAATGTGCGCTCGGTCGAGCAGGAGGACGGAAAATTGGTGGTGCTCAACCGGGAAGGCTTCGCGGTGGTCGAGAACAAGGACGGGATCGAGCTGGAGCGGCACAAGCTGCTGAACGGAGCCGTGGTTTCGGTCAAGGACGGCGGCGCCATTCGCAAGAACCAGGTGTTCGCTTCCTGGGATCCCTACAACCTGCCGATCATCAACGAGACTCCGGGGCGGGTCGAGTACCGCGACCTGGTCGAGGGCGTGACCCTGAAGCGGGAAAGCGGCGAGACCGCCTCCAGCCAGGAGATCACGGTCATGGAGCACCGCGAGGATCTCCATCCGCAGCTGGTGGTGGTCGATTCGGCGGGCCGGATTGTCGACCACTACAGCATGCCGGGCGGCGCCCATATTATGGTCGAGGAAGGCGAAACGGTGGTTGCCGGCCAGACCATCGCCCGCACCCCGCGGCAGATCTCCCGAACCAAAGACATTACTGGCGGTCTGCCGCGCGTGGCCGAGCTGCTTGAGGCCAGGCGCCCCAAGGAGGCGGCGGAAATCGCCAAGATTGACGGGATTATCGAGTTCGGCAAGATCGCCCGCGGCAAGCGGACCGTGACGATTCGCGACGCCGACAGCGGCCAGGAGGAGACGCATGTGATTCCGGCGGCCAAGCGTTTGACCGTGTTCAATGGCGACTTTGTGCGCAAGGGGCAGCCGATCACCGACGGCTCCGAGGTTCCCCATGAAATCCTGGAGGTTTGCGGACCCCAGGACTTGCGCGAGCATCTGGTCAATCAGGTGCAGGAAGTCTATCGTGTGCAGGGGGTCGAAATCAACGACAAGCACATTGAGGTGATCGTTCGGCAGATGATGCGCAAGGTGCGGGTGACCGAACCCGGCACCACCGTCTTTCTGTATGGCGAGACGGTCGACCGCAAGAAGTTCGTGGCCGAGAACGCGCGGGTCGTGGCCGAGGGCGGACAGCCGGCCGAGGCGCAGCCGATTCTGCTCGGCATCACCAAGGCTTCCCTGGAGACCGACAGCTTCATCTCCGCCGCATCCTTCCAGGATACCACGCGGATTCTGACCGAAGCCGCGACTTCCGGCGCGGTCGACGAACTCAAGGGATTCAAGGAAAATGTGATCATGGGGCATTTGATTCCCGCCGGTACCGGTTATTCGCCGGTGCACGACGTGGTCATCAGGAAAAATGTCCCCGAGCCCGCCGGGGTGGACGAAAGAACGCCTGCCGGGAAGGAAGAGGAAGAGAAAAAAGACCGGTTGGCCCAGGCCAAGGCTGTACTCGACATTTAATCGCGCCGCCGCCGCCGCCGTCCGGGTTGCAAGTGGCGGATCGGCGATTATAGTAAAAAGCTTATTCGCTTGAAGACAATACAAGGAAGAATCGATGCCCACAATCAATCAGCTGATCAACCGGGGGCGCACCCCCAAAGTTGCCAAGAAAAGGGCGCGGGCACTTGGCCACAGTCCGCAGCGCCGCGGCGTCTGCCTGCAAGTGACGACCCGCACGCCCAAGAAGCCGAACTCGGCCTTGCGCAAAATCGCCCGAGTTCGCCTGACCAATGGGCAGGAGGTGACTGCCTACGTCGGCGGCGAGGGACACAACTTGCAGGAGCATAGCGTGGTGTTGGTGCGCGGAGGTCGGGTGCGCGATTTGCCCGGTGTGCGCTACCACGTGGTGCGGGGTTCGCTCGATTGCCTGGGAGTCGACGGACGCAAGCAGGGACGCAGCAAGTACGGCGCCAAGGGCTAGGCCATTGTTCTTCCGCCCGCCCCCGGGAAAGTCTTCCGGCGGTTGGGCAGGAGTGTCGCGTCTCCGGCTTCAGCCGGGTTTCGACTGTCGGCAAGGGCAAAGGGGCGGGAAGATGTTGCCGGCGGTTTTTTTGTGGTCTTTGAATTGTCCGGCTTCTCGTGGCTCCAGGCTGGCGAGGCGGGCGATGTTTCTGACAATAATCGAATCTCGAAACAGAACCTACAGTTAGAATCGGGAAGTTGCAAAACTATGAGAAGAAGACGCGCGGAAAAACGTGAATTGATTCCTGACGTGAAATACAACAGTGAATTGGTCGCTCGCATGATCAATTTTTTGATGGAGCGCGGCAAGAAGTCGGTGGCTCAGAAGATTGTCTACGACGCCCTGGAGGCGATTGGCCGGAAGAAGCAGGATCTCGATCCGCTGGAGGTCTTTCTGCAGGCGATCGAGAATGTCAAACCCCAGCTCGAGGTGAAGAGCCGGCGGGTTGGCGGCGCCACCTATCAGGTTCCGGTTGAAATCAATCCCGAGCGGCAGGTCGCTCTCGCCATGCGCTGGCTGCTTGGCTTCGCCCGCTCTCGCAAGGGACCGATGCAGGACACTCTGGCGGTTGAGCTGCTGGAAGCCTACGACAATACCGGCAACGCCGTCAAGAAGCGTGACGACACCCACAAGATGGCGGCTGCCAACCGGGCTTTCGCCCACTATCGCTGGTAGAGCCCAGAGTCGACGAGCAGAAGCGCAATAGCCGCATCGAGCAGGATATGAACGAAAATTCACACAATATCGAATATCGGGAAGCGCCGGGGCGGCAGGTGCCCCTGGCCAGGGTTCGCAATATCGGCATCATGGCTCATATTGACGCCGGCAAGACCACCCTGAGCGAGCGCATCCTGTTCTATTCCGGAATCAGCTATCGGATCGGCGAGACCCATGAGGGAACCGCCACCATGGACTGGATGGAGCAGGAGCAGGAGCGCGGAATCACGATCACCAGCGCCGCCACCACCTGTTTCTGGCGCGACCACCGGATCAACATTATCGACACCCCGGGACACGTCGACTTCACGGCCGAGGTCGAGCGTTCCCTGCGGGTACTCGATTCCGCCGTCGCCGTTTTTTGCGCGGTTGGCGGAGTGCAGCCGCAGTCGGAAACGGTCTGGCGCCAGTCCCGAAAGTATAACGTGCCGGTGATTGCCTATGTCAACAAGATGGACCGGGTCGGCGCCGACTTCAGCAAGGTGGTCAATGAAATTCGCGACAAGCTCGGTGCCACCCCGGTGCCCTTGCAGATTCCCTGCGGCCGGGAGGATCAGTTCCGGGGCGTGGTCGACGTGCTGGCCGGCAAAATGCTGCTGTTCAAGGATGAGGATCACGGCATGGAGATCCACGAGGAGCCGGTGCCCGAGTCGATGCAGGATGAATTGCGGATGGCACGCGAGTATATGGTCGAGTGCCTGGCCGAATTCGACGATTCGATCATGGAGAAATTCCTGCTTGAAAAGGAAGTCGTCGACGACGAGCTGAAGGCGGCCGTGCGGCGCACGGTGGTGGCGGGCAATATCGTCCCGGTCGCCTGCGGCAGCGCCTTCAAGAACAAGGCGGTGCAGCCGTTGCTCGACATCGTCGTCGACTATCTGCCGTCGCCGGTTGACGTCTGGGAGATTCGCGGCACCCATCCGGAAACCGGCGAGGCGCTGACCAGGCACGCCGGCGACTTTCAGCCGTTCGCCGCCTTGGCCTTCAAGATCATGACCGATCCCTATGTCGGGAAGCTGGTTTTTTTCCGGGTCTACTCCGGCGTGGCCAAGCAGGGGATGACAGTCTACAATCCTCGCACCAAGAAGCGCGACCGACTCGGGCGCCTGCTGCAGATGCACGCCAATTCGCGCGAGCAGCGCGAGGAGATCTTCAGCGGCGACATTGCGGCCGCGGTCGGCCTTTCTCAGATTACCACCGGCGACACACTGTGTATTCGCGAGGCTCCGATCCTGCTTGAGTCGGTATCCTTTCCCGACCCGGTGATCAGTCTGGCGGTCGAGCCGAAAAGCAATGCCGACCGCGACAAGCTGACCAATGCCCTGGTTCAACTGGCTCAGGAGGATCCCACTTTTCGTGTGCGCACCGACGATGAAACCGGCCAGACCGTGATTTCCGCCATGGGCGAGTTGCACCTGGAAATTCTGCTCGACCGCATGAAGCGCGAATTCAAGGTCGAGTCCAATGTCGGTCAGCCGCAGGTGGCGTATCGGGAGAAGATTCTTGGCGCGGCCGAGGCCGAGGGGCGCTTTGTCCGGCAGACCGGGGGGCGCGGCCAGTTCGGCCATGCGATTATCAGCATCGCCCCCGGCGAACCGGGCAGCGGCGTGGTGGTCGAGAGCAAGGTGGTTGGCGGGCGGATTCCCAAGGAGTACATACCGGCGGTCGAGCACGGGATCAGGGAAGCCGCCGAGAGCGGGATTCTGGCCGGCCATTCGCTGGTCGATTTTTCCTGTGAAATTCTCGACGGATCCTATCATCCGGTCGACTCGTCCGAGATGGCCTTCAAGATCGCCGGCTCGATGGCTCTCAAAGAGGCCTGCCGCAAGGCGAAGGTTTATCTGCTCGAGCCGATTATGAAGATGGAGGTGAACACGCCGGAAGAGCACGTGGGGGATGTCATCGCCGACCTTTCCGGGCGGCGCGGACAGATATCCGAAGTGGACAGCCGCGAGGACGCGGTCACGGTCAAGGCGCTGGTGCCTTTGTCGGAGATCTTCGGCTATGCCACCGCGATTCGCTCGCTGTCGCGCGGCCGGGCTTCCTTTGTGGCCGAACCTTCGCACTTCGAACAGGTGCCGCAGGCTTTGCAGAACGAGATTCTCAAGAAGAGTGTAGCGTAAACAAGTATAGGCAGAAAAGACGATCATGGCGACAAAACAGATGATTCGCATCAGGCTCCAGGGATTCGACCATCGGATCCTCGATCAATCGACGGGCGAGATTGTTAAGACCGTCAAGCGCACCGGAGCGCAGGTGGCCGGCCCGATCCCGCTGCCCACCCGCATCGAGCGCTTTTCCGTCAACCGTTCGCCGCACGTCGACAAGAAGTCGATGGAGCAATTTGAAATCAGAACCCACAAGCGGGTTATGGATATCGTGAATCCGACCGGCAAGACGGTCGATGAACTCAAAAAACTGAGCCTGCCCGCCGGGGTCGACATCAGCATCAAGATCTGAAGGAGCCAGTGAACAATGAAGGGTCTTATTGGAAAGAAACTGGGGATGACCCAGATTTTCGAGCCGAGCGGCCGCCGGGTTTCGGTTACCGCACTACAGGCCGGGCCGTGTACTGTCACGTGTCTGCGAACGCAGGAAAGGGATGGATACTCGGCGATTCAGCTTGGTTTCGGAAGGCGCAGCCTGCGCAAGACGACCAAGCCGGTGGCCGGACAGCTGCAGGCCGCCGGCCTGGCCGAGAACCCGCCTCTGCGCCTGCGCGAAGTCCGTCTGTCCGAGGATGCCGCCGTCGCGGTCGGCGAGACCTTGGCCGCCGACATCTTTGCCGAGGGTGAATATGTGGATGTGTCCGGGCGTACCAAGGGGCGGGGATTTCAGGGGGTGGTCAGGCGATATCGCTTCGGCGGCGGTCGCGCCTCGCACGGTGGCGCCTGGCTGCGCAAACCCGGTTCGATCGGGATGTGCGTGAATCCCGGCAAGATCTACAAGGGGCGCAAAATGCCGGGTCGCATGGGCGGGGTCAAGCGCACTTGTCAGAATTTGCGCGTGGTCGGAGTGCGTCCGCAGGACAATGTCATTTTGGTCGAAGGCGCGGTTCCCGGCCCCAGCGGCGGTCTGGTTATGATTCGCGAGGCGGTCAAGAAGGGCAACTAAATTTTTTGCTTCAAGCCTAAAGAAGATTGTGGAGTTATCAATTATGGAAAGCACTTTGTCCATGGTTAAGTCGGACGGCTCGCCGGTCGGCGAAATCGCCTTGCAGGCCAGTTGGCTGGAAATGGAAAAAGGCGAGCAGGCGGTGCATGACTCGGTAGTCGCCTACCTGGCCGCCCGGAGATCCGGCTCGGCCAGCACCAAAACGCGCAGTGAAGTTCGCGGTACCGGCAGCAAGCCCTATCGGCAGAAGGGCACCGGGCGGGCTCGCGCCGGTTCGTTCCAGAGTCCGATCTGGCGAGGCGGCGGCATTACTTTCGGGCCGAAGCCCCGCAGCTTTGGCAAGAAGGTCAACGCCAAGGTTCGACGGTTGGCGCTCAAGCGCGTGTTCAGCGAGCGGGTCGCGGCCGGCGACGTGATCGTGGTCGACGAGATTGCCATGGCTCAGCCCAAGACTCGCGACATGGTCGAGTTTCTGCGCACCATCGGCGCCGGCCAGCATGCCCTGGTCGTGGTCGACCAGGCGCCAGGCAATCTGCTGCTGGCCAGCCGCAACTTGCCCGAAGCCCGGGTGATGGCCGCCGCCAACGTCAACCCCTACTGGCTGTTGTGGTTCAAGAAAATCGTGTTCAGCAAAGACGGCCTGGCCGCTTTCGTCAGCCGCTTCGAGACCAGCAAGAGGAGCGTCAGCCAATGAAAGACCCCTATCAAATCGTCAAGACGGTGATGATTACCGAGAAGAGCACCGAGCTTTCCGAGCACGACAAATACTGTTTCAAGGTGGCGAAGCAGGCCAGCAAGCCGGAAATCAAGGCTGCGGTCGAAGCCATCTTCCCCGAGGTAAGAGTGGCGTCGGTCAATGTGATCAATATGCTCGGCAAGAAAAAGCGCCTGCGCACCGCCAAATACGGCCGGAGGCCGGACTGGAAGAAGGCGGTTGTCACCCTGTCCGAAGGCAGCATCGATTTGCTCTGATGGTTTCCCGAGACCACGGCGCCTGATTTCAAGAAGATCAAGACAACAGCGAGGATAGAACATGCCACTGAAAGAGTACAAGCCGACGTCTCCCGGCCGTCGCGGGATGACATCGTCCGATTTTTCCGAACTGGTCGGCGACGGCAAGCCCTGCAAAAGTCTGACCCGCGGCAAGAAGTCCAGCGGAGGACGCAACAATCAGGGGCGGATTACGGTTCGTTTTCGGGGCGGCGGGGTCAAGCGCCGTCTGCGGACGATCGACTTCCGGCGCGACAAGGACAACATTCCGGCCCGGGTCGCCAGCATTGAATACGATCCGAACCGCAGCGCCAATATCGCCCTGCTCAACTATGCCGACGGCGAGAAACGCTATATTCTGGCGCCGGTCGGGCTGACCGTCGGCACTACCTTGCTGAGCGGCGACCAGGTCGATTTTTCGGTCGGCAACGCGATGCCGATCGGTCGGATTCCGGTGGGGCTGCCGATTCACAACATCGAGCTGCAGCCCGGCAAGGGCGCTTCCATGGTGCGCAGCGCCGGCGCGGCCGCGCAAGTGCGGGCCAAGGAGGGCGACTATGTGCAGGTGCGTCTGCCCAGCGGCGAAATCCGCATGGTCAAGGCGGGGTGCAAGGCCACTCTCGGGCGGGTTGGCAATGTCGATCACGGCAGCGTCAATCTGGGCAAGGCGGGTCGCAAGCGCTACCTCGGGCGGCGTCCGCATGTGCGTGGGGTGGTAATGAACCCGGTCGATCATCCGATGGGCGGCGGCGAAGGCCGCACCAGCGGCGGCGGCCATCCGGTCTCGCCCTGGGGGCAGTTGGCCAAGGGCAAGCGCACTCGCGACCGCAAGAAGGCTTCGAACAAATTCATCGTACAACGGAGAAAGAAATAGTGAGCCGTTCAATCAAAAAAGGTCCCTTTGTCGATCAGCATCTGCGCGATAAGGTCGATAAGTTGAACAGCAGCGGGCGCAAGGACATCATCAAAACCTGGTCGCGGCGTTCGATGATCATGCCTGAATTCGTCGGCCATACCTTCGCCGTTCACAACGGCAAAAGCTTCATCAATGTCTTCGTGACCGAGAATATGGTGGGGCATCGGTTCGGCGAATTCTCTCTGACTCGCGTCTTCCGCACCCACGGCAGCGTCAGCGGCAAGACGGTTGGCGGTCGCTAGCCTGAATTAATCAGGCTAGACCTAAGCTGTTTTCATGCGCCCTGAGGGGCGCATGAAGGGCCACCCCGTCAAACCGGCGTCAAACGAACAGCGCTTCGCTTTCCCGGGCGCTCTGCAAAGGTTTGGCTCCGTCGGTCAGCGACCACCATTCGACATGGTGCAGCTCCTCTCCCGGCTTCAGGGTTCGTTCCGGCCCCATGGTTTCCATTTCCACCATGAAGTTGTCGGTTCCGACATAGAACGCGAGGTTCGCGCCCAGCGGGTATCGGGCGTTTCGGTCGTAGACCGTCTTCTTTCCGAAAGTCAGATCGTTCTGCGCGTCGCTCATCGCGATGATCCCCTTGTGCGCCTGCAGCATCCGCTTGTTTTCCAGGCCGGCCGGCTCGATGGTCACCTGATCCTTTCCCACCCGGATTTGTCCGTCTTCGAAGCTGTGGGCGCCGTGGCCTGCCCATTGCCGGAAGAAAACCATGGTGAAGGTGTCCCAGGACGAGCCGTCGCCGACCGGAACGGCATAGCGACAGCCGGCAGTGGGCAGGGTGCAGGTCAGGGCCCAGACCCCGCCGGCGCAGAGCATGTCGCTGGTGTTGACGATGAAGTTGTCGATCTTGAACAGATTGTCGTTCATCGGTTCCACGGAGAAGCCGCGACGGGTTCGGCTGATCGGATCCTCGGCTCCGAGCAGGGTGCACTTGCCCTTCTCGATGCGGAGTTCGCAAGGTTGATTGTCCGGACGATAGGTGTTCTCGCATTCGTCGGCCAGGGGAGTGGTTGACCAGACCCGATGGCCGCCGCGCAGATCCCAGTCGCCGCGAGTGTATTTTCCCGGTTCCCAGAGCAGCAGGTTGGCGCCGCCGGTCCGCCCGAGAAAGGCGATGCGCGGGCCGCAGTCCGCGACCGCGATCAGGCTGAATTCGGCAGTTCTGACCTCCACGCCGTCATGGTTGTCGAATCGTGTGCGTTCAACTTTCATCATGGACTCCTCTGATTTTAGTGGAAAAAGATAATATACCAGTTCTGTGGCAATATGAAACTGTTCGGAGGAAGGATCGGAAGTAATGCGCCAATGGACAACCGGGGAATCGGGGTTAAGTTTTGCGGACGCCAGCCGGATTAATTCAATGGACACAGATGGCGAACACAGCCAACCCATTTAACGATCTGTGCGATGACAGTCAAAAAGAATGCAACAGAGGGAAAGAAGCAAGCGAAGGAAAGGCGGTCGGCGATGAAAGGATACGTGATTTTACTGGCGGCGGCCTGCTTGCAGTTCTGTCTGGGCGGGGTTTATGCCTTCAGTACCTTTATGCCCTATCTCGAAAGAGAGTTTGCGATCGGCGCCGGGCGTTCGCAGTACATTTTCGGGACCACCATTTTGGTGTTCACCGCGACCATGATTGTCGGCGGCCGCCTGCAGCATCGCCATGGTCCGCGTCGGATCGCCCTGCTCGGGGCGCTTTGCTATGGCTGCGCCTATCTTGGGGTGGGTCTGTTCGCGGTTGATTTTCTGGGGTTCCTGATGTTCAAGGGGGTCTTGGAGGGGGTCGGGATCGGGCTGGGCTATGTTTGTCCGTTGGCTGTCGCGCTCAAATGGTTTCCCCGGCGCAAGGGGTTGGCCACGGGGGTGGTGGTCGGTGGCTTTGGTGCCGGGGCGATCGCTCTGTCCGCCGTGGCCGAATCGATGTTCGGTTCTGGAATTTCCCTGTCCCGCGTTTTTATTCTGCTTGGCTTCGCCTATTTGTGCCTGTCCGGGTTGGCGGCCGCAATGCTTTCCCTGCCCCCGGAGGAGGTTGTCCCGAACGGCCAGGTTGATCTCGGGGAGGAGATTTCCGACTGGGGTGTGCGGCGCATTTTAGGGGATCGTCGATTCTGGGTTTTGACTCCGGCTATGTTTGCGGGCACCTTCGGCGGCTTGTTGGTGATCGGCAGTTTGCGGTCGATCGGCGAGGATGGCGGTTTGCCGGAGGCACAGGCGGTGCTGGCGATCGGCGTGTTCGCGGTTGGCAATACCCTCGGCCGCCTGATCTGGGGTGTGCTGAGCGATCGGTTTGGCCGGGT
>SLSR01000199.1 GCA_007130365.1 Lentisphaeria bacterium | reverse complement strand
TCGAAGCCAGGGTAAACCCTAACACGGCCGGGGACGACGAAATCGGGCAGTTGATCGCGGCCTTCAACCAGATGGCCGGGGAGCTTTCCGGCTACTACCGCGAGCTGGAGTCAAGCAACCGGGACTTGGCGCGCTTCGCCTATGTCGCCTCGCACGATCTGCAGGAGCCATTGCGCATGGTCGGATGTTTTGTCGAGCTGCTGGCCGAGCGCTATCGCGGCCGGCTCGACCAGCAGGCCGACGAATATATCCGGTTCGCGGTCGAGGGCGTTTCCCGCATGCGCGACATGATTCAGGGGCTGCTGGAATATTCCCGGCTGCAAGCCGAAGTCCCGGCTCTGGCCTCAGTCGACTCTGGCGAAGCCTTGCAGGAGGCGCTGGCCAATCTGGCTTCGAGCCTCGAGGACCAGCAGGCCCGGATCGAATTCGACCGGCGGGCGCTGCCCCGGATCAAGTTCGACCGCTCGCAGATGATTCGGCTTTGGCAGAACCTGATCGGCAACGCGGTGCGCTTTCACGGTGCCGAGAAGCCGCTGGTCAAGGTGTCCGCTACCGGGATGAATGGCGAATTGGTCTTTTCGGTTCAGGACAACGGCATCGGCATCGAAGCCCGCCATCAGGAAAGGATATTCACTCTGTTCGAAAGGCTGAACAGCCGTTCGGAATACCCCGGCACCGGAATTGGCCTGGCGATCTGCAAGCGCATCGTCGAACGACACGGCGGCCGGATCTGGCTGGATTCCGAAGTCGGCCAGGGAAGCACCTTTCATTTCACCGCAGGCGCCACCGACCGGCCACCGAACCCCAATA
The DNA here is from genome assembly GCA_007130365.1 of Lentisphaeria bacterium. Taxonomy (GTDB): domain Bacteria; phylum Verrucomicrobiota; class Lentisphaeria; order Oligosphaerales; family PUNB01; genus SLSR01. The sequence goes on along the minus strand of SLSR01000199.1, from coordinate 4,402 downwards.
ATCCGGAAGAGGAAAGAACATGAGCCGGCAATCGCGCAAATTAAACATTCTGCTGGTCGAGGACAATCCCGGCGACATTCTCCTGGCGCGGGAAGCCTTGATGGACGATGCCCAAGTCAATCCCCTGTACGTGGCAGGCAACGGCGAGGAAGCCGAAGCCTTTCTGCGCCGGCAACAGGCGTTCGCCTCGGCACCCCGCCCCGATCTGATTCTGCTCGACCTGAATCTGCCGCGAAAATCCGGTCTGGAATTGCTGGCGGAAATCAAGGGGGATCCAGAATTGCGCGCGATTCCCACGGTTGTCCTCACCGTTTCGAGCAGCCGGGAGGATGTCGAAAGAGCCTATTTCCACCATGCCAACTGCTTTGTCACCAAGCCGGTAAAGCTGGCCGAGTTTCTCGAACTGATCCGCAGCCTGAAGTCGTTCTGGTTCGAAATCGCCACCCTGCCCGCTTCCTGAAAGTTGAAAAGAAGGAGTACAGCACCATGACCCTGGAAACCGTGTTCACATCCCTCATGCTGATCGGCCTGATCATGCTGGCGGGAAAGTTGCTGCGAAGAAAAATCACCCTGCTCCAGAAACTCTTTCTGCCCAGCTCGATCATCGGCGGAGTCCTGGCTCTGCTGCTTGGTTCGCAAGTCTTGGGCAGCGCAATCCGCGCCCTGCCGGTCAAGGCGCCATCCTGGCTTGCCCGGGGACTGTGGCCGGAGAGCGCCCTGGAAGTGTGGTCGGCGATGCCCGGACTGCTGATCAGCGTCGTCTTCGCCGGACTTTTCCTGGGCAAGGAGATCCCCAGCCCCAGGCAAATCTGGCGGCGCGCCGGCCCCATGGTGGCGCACGGCCAGACCATGGCCTGGGGACAGTATGTAGTGGGGATCTCTCTGGCATTGCTGCTGCTCACCCCGGTCTGGGGAGTCAGTCCATTGGCCGGCGGCCTGATTGAGATCGGCTTCGAGGGCGGCCACGGCACCGCCGCCGGACTGTCCGAAACCTTTGCCGAACTGGGTTTCCCGGAAGGCGCCGACCTGGCGCTCGGCCTGGCCACCATCGGCGTGGTCGCCGGGGTTCTCCTGGGCACTTTGGCGGTCAACATCGGAGTCTGGCGCGGGATTCTCAAGAAGCCCCAGGCGACCACTGCCGAGCAGCCGGAGGCAGAGGAGGTAAGCGAGCACGAAGACCGGGAACCCGCCAGGCCGGACATTCGCGACAAAGCCATCGATCCGCTGTCGATCCACCTCGGGTTCGTCGCCCTGGCCATCGGGACGGGCTGGCTCCTGCTGCAACTGATGATCTGCCTGGAGGCCAATCTGCTGGTTCCGCTCGGCTGGCCGAAGCTGATGACCCATATCCCGCTCTTTCCGCTGGCCATGATCGGCGGCGTCATCGTGCAGGTGCTCGGCACCAAGCTGGGCTATGCCGCGACCATCGACCGCAAACTGATGAATCGGATCTCGGGAACCGCCCTCGACTTTCTGATTGTGGCCGCCATGGCCACCCTGTCGCTGACCGCTCTCGGCGCCAATATCTGGATCTTCGCCATTCTCGCCCTCGGCGGCATTCTCTGGAATGTCTTCGGCCTGGTGGTGCTCGCCCGTTTCATGTTCCCCCGCGACTGGATGCAGAATGGCCTGGCCAATTTCGGCCAGGGCATGGGTATGACCGTGGTCGGACTGCTGCTGGTGCGAATGAGCGATCCGCAAGGCAAGACCAATGCCATGGAGGCCTTCGGCTACAAGCAACTGCTGTTCGAACCGATCGTCGGCGGCGGTCTCTTCACCGCCGCCTCGCTGCCTTTGATCGCCCAGTTCGGGCCGATGCCGATACTCGTCGGGGTTACCGCAATCACCCTCGGATGGCTGATCTACGGACTCATTGCCTTCCGGCCGCGCCAGAATCAAACTGAGCAATAGACGGACCATGCCGATGGTGCAATCGGCCGATTTCGGCGCGGAACATGAAATACGTCAAGCCCGACGCCGCAAAGTCGGCCAATGGCAGAGAGAACCAGACCCCGAAAACCCCAAACCAGCGGGGCAGCAGCAGCAGCATCGGAATTAAAAACAAGACCTGGCGCGCCAGGGAAAGAATCAAGGCCGGCCGCGCCCGTCCCAAGGCCTGGTACATGCCGGCGGTAACAAACTGAAAACCGATGGTCGGCGCTCCCAGCACACCAATCCGCAAGACCATGGAAGACATGGCCAGCAACTCGGGTTCGTCGGTAAACATGAGGGTCAAAAGCCGCGGCATGGTCATGAACAGGAGGAAGGTGCCGCCGGTCAGAATGGTCGTGCTTTTGACCGCCAAACCGATGGTCTCGCGAGCCCGGCGATAGTCGCCCGCCCCGTAGTTGAAGCCGACAATCGGCATCATCCCGTGAATGATCCCGAAGATCGGCATCAGGCAAAACATCAACAGGCGATGCAAAATCCCGAACATGGCCAAAGCCTGATCGCCGCCATGGAAGACCAGCAGGCGATTGGCCAGCAAAACCATCAGACTGCCGCTGGACTGCCGGACAAACGAGGAAAAACCGACCGCCATAATCTCCCGCACGACAGCCCGACGCAAACCAAGGCAGGAAGCGCGAATCGCAACCAGGCTGCCGCCGCCCAGAAAGTAGCGCAGCACATAAAGGGTCATCCCCAAGTTGCCCAGCACCGTGGCCACGGCGGCTCCACGCATCCCCATGCCGAAGCCAAAGATCAAAATCGGATCCAGCGCCAGATTGATCAACGCACCCAAAACCATCGAGAGCATCGCGACTTTCGCATGCCCCTGACTCCGAATGACATTGTTGCTGGTGACGTTGAAAATGTGAAAGAACCCGCCGCCAACCACGATCTTCATATACTGCTCGGCCAAGACCAGCACCTGCCCGTCGGCTCCAAAAGCCCGCAGCAAGGGATCGGAGAACCAAACCACAGGCAGGCAAATCAACAGGTAGGCCAGCGCAACCAAGACCAGCAAATTGCCAAGACAGCGCTCGGCATCCTCCATCCGACCCGACCCGAGAGCGCGGGAAATCAAAGAGCCGCCGCCGATCCCGAGCAATTGCCCCAGCCCCAGCAGCAAGGTCATAAGCGGGAAGACCACGGTCATTCCGGCAATGCCCAGGGCTCCGACGCCACGGCCGACAAAGATCGTGTCGGCCAGAATATAAAATGCCATGGTCGCCATGCCGACCGTGGCCGGCACCGACAGATCGAACAGCAGACGGGGAATCGGCTGTTCCGCCAACCTTTGCCGCTGATCCTTCACCCGCCCTTGTGCCCTTCGGTCACCTCGAGCATCGCCTCGATCGAGCGCCGCGCCGCCCGCGCAACCGAGTCCGGCACCACGATCCGCGGCTCGCCGTCGCGCAGGGCGTTGCGCACCTTCTCAAGGGTGGTCTTCTTCATATTCGGACAGACCAGCAGCGGGCTGATCCCGACAAACTCGATCTCGGGCGCGATCTTGCGCAGAGTATAGATGATGCCCTCCTCGGTGCCGACCAGGAACTGACGGCACTTGGCGGTCTTCACCAGATCGCACATCTGCCCGGTCGAAAGCACATGGTCCGCCTCGTCCTGCACCTCCGGCGGACATTCCGGGTGAACCATCACCTCGGCCTCGGGATAACGCTTGCGCATGCGGCGGACGGTCTCCGGTTCCAGATGCGCATGGGTCGGACAAAACCCGTCCCACACAATCATTTTGCGCTTGGTCCGGCGTTCGACAAACCGACCCAGGTAACGGTCCGGCACAAAGATGACCGGCTGATCCGGCGGCAGCGACTCGACAATCCTGACCGCATTCGAGGACGTGCAGCAGATCGTACTCTCCGCCTTGACCTCGGCGGTGGAGTTGACATAGCAGACCACGGCCGCCGCCGGATGCTCGGCCTTGAGCGCCCGCAACTGATCGGCCGAAATCATGTCCGCCATCGGACAGCCGGCCGAAAGATCCGGCAGAACAACCCGCCTTTGCGGATTCAAGATAGCCGCCGTCTCGGCCATGAACAGAACCCCGCAAAAGACTATCGTCTCCGCCTCCACCTTGGTGGCCTGCAAACTCAAACCATAGGAGTCGCCGACAAAGTCCGCGACATCCTGAATCTCCGGCGCCTGATAGGTATGGCAAAGAATCACCGCGTTGCGCTGGCGCCGCAGACTTTCGATTTCGTCTCTTAGTTTCAACACAATCAAGCTCCCGCTATGACAACTATAGTCAACAACCGTTTCTCTTGTCCAGGATAATATAGCGGCTCCCCCGGAACTTGCCGCCGCTTTTTGCGCAGCCGCCCAACCCGCCGACAATCCGCCGACAATCCGGCCGCCGCCGGATCCGGCCGAAAAAAAAGCCCGCTCCGGGCCGGCCTTGCGGCCGCCCGGGCGGGCTTGTCAAAAAGAAAGACTGGCGGCG
>SLSR01000074.1 GCA_007130365.1 Lentisphaeria bacterium | reverse complement strand
TCGGTCGAGGAAAATTACATCCGCGCATTTGCTCAGATTGGAACTACTCTGGCGGTTGCCTTGGCCTTGACTTTGTTTTTTGCCCATCGGGCTTTAAGCGCAAGGGCGCGGGGCTTGGGCATCGCGACGCCTCCGGCGAAAGCGAGCATCAGGTTCGTCAACCGTCTGTCTTTCATATTGATGGTGGCGGCGGTCATGCTGGCCTTTCTGCCGCATCCGACCGATACTCCAGGACGCTGGTCCGTCATCCCGACAATATCGCTGTTTATGCTCGGAGGTGTGGCCCTGATTCGCTGCCTTTTTGTCCTATGCCGTCTCCCGGCCTGGCTGACCAGTCGGCTTTGGGGGGGATATTATGGAGCGATGGCTCGCAGTACCGTCTCGGTACTCGCCGCGATGGCCATCGTCCTGTCCTGGGGTTTGATGCCCGTATTGCGCTGGCGGGAGACCAGCCATGTGGCGGAGATGGTTTGGGGGAGCAGCTCCGCAACCGGCCTTCCAACGGTTGAAGAACGACTCACGCAACGCCTGCTCGACGATATGAAGGCCAGGTACGAAACGCTGCCATCCGAAGATGTCAATTCATACGGCTCCCCAACTACCCAGATCGAGTATCAGCCATTCGAAGCAGCCGCCCATCCGCTGAACGGCTATGGCTACATAGTCAACGGGAAGCGCCAGCCGGGGATGAATGTACAATGAACTGGCTGTTTTTCAGGCTGCGGAAGTTGGGCTAAATATAGCAGAATCGCAACAGTTCAGGAGATTTCAGGTTCCCCCTCGGCCACGACGGAGGCGCAGGCCAGGTTCCGTTCGTGGCTGATGCTCAGAATCCAGCGGGTCACGCCAAGCCGGCGGGCGCTGGCCAGCCCGGCACCCTTGAGCGAGATGGTGGGGCGGCCGCATTTCTCGCGCAGAATCTCGATGTCCGTCCACAGGCATTCGCGGCCAATGCCGGTGGCCAGCGCCTTGGATACCGCCTCCTTGGCCGACCAGCGTCCGGCATAGTAGGCGGCGGCGCCGGCGATTGACTCGGGGGCGCAGGCCTGTTCGGACGGGGTAAAGACATGGTCCAGAAAATTCTGGCCATGCCTTTCCAGAACCTGCTGAATGCGGGCGACTTCCATGACATCGACTCCAAGCCCCACGATCATCTTCGCGACTCCTCCTCAAGTCCGGCCAGCAGATGGATTGAGACCCGGCGCTGCCGGGGGCCGTCGAACTCGCAGAAATAGACGCCCTGCCAGGTGCCGAGGGCAAACCTTCCGTCGATCACCGGAATCGACAGGCTGCAGCCGAACAGAGACGCCTTGAGATGGGCCGCGCTGTTGCCCTCGGAGTGCCGATAGTGCGGGGCGTTCCAGGGGATGGTTCGGTCGAGCTGCGCGAGCAGGTCGCCGACCACGTCGGGATCGGCATTCTCGTTGATCGTCAGGCCGGCGGTGGTATGCGGACAGTAGATCAGGGCGCAGCCGCTGAAAGCACTCGGCAGAGCGCTGGCCAGGTCGCGCGTGATATCGACCATCTGATTCCGTCGGCAGGTGCTGACTTCAATGGTTTGGCTTTTCATTGCAGGCGGGTTCCGGTTTTATTTTGAAGGTTTTTATTTCGCACGGCTTGAACTCGATTTTGTGGGTCTGCCCCACGCATGCCTGCTGGTCGCGCCACTCCATCAGATCGCAGGGAATCAGGCGCATGGTTTGCGGCAGGCGCAGGGTGCAGGAACCGCGGCGGCCGCGGCTCTCGACCAGGCGAACGACCAGGCAGTCCTCCTTCTCGGCCTTCTTGCAGGCCTCGAGGGCAATGCCATCCCCCTCGACGGCGAACTTGGGCCGCAGGTCGTTGGCCTGCGCGCCGGGAACCGCTATGGGGGGCTGGTTGAACTTGGCTGCCTCATCGATCACGCTGGAGTCTTCAAGGATTCCGGCATGCGGCAGGAAGGCGTAGGCGAAACGATGCTCGCCCAGGTCGGCGTCGGCATCCGGATGGGTGGGCGAGCGCAGAAGATTGAGGTCGACTACGTTTTCCGTCACTTTGTAGCCGTACTTGCAGTCGTTGAGCAGGGCGGCGCCCATTTGACGATCCGAGAGGTCGGCGTATTTATGGGCTGCGACTTCGAACTTGCCCATGTCCCAACTGGTGTTGCGATGCGTCGGCCGTTTTATCAAACCGAACTGAATGTCGAAGGTGGCTTCTCGGGATTGAACGGCCAGCGGGAACGAGACCCGCAGCATCTTGTGGCGCTCCCGCCAGTCGACGCAGGTTTGAAAGTCGAGGCGCCTGGTCTGGGGTTCGAGGCATACCGTCTGGCGAATGCGCGATTGGCCAATGGCCAGATCGAAGCGCAGAGCCTGCCGCACCGGCCCGCTGAAGCCAGTCGGCGCGGCCGCGGCCCGCGGGTGGCCCAGCAGCTCGTGTTCGTACGAAATGTCGATGTCCCAGGCATCCCAGGCGGCCGGCCGGTCGACATACAGGGAAAAGAGATTGCCGGCGGCTTCGCGGGCGATGAATTCGTATTGCAGTTCCTTGTCAAAGCAACTCGTCATCTGCCCGTTTGGCGCGAAGCGATAGCGGATCAATTCGTTCTCAAGGATCAATTCGGAACTTTCGACGGCGGCTTCATCCAGGCTTTGTCCGGGCGTCTCTTCTCCAGCCCGCAACTGCAAGGCGGAGCACGGGGGGATGGCGACGCGGACGACCAGGCGCTTTCCCGGTTCGACCTGACCGGGCAGGACTTCCCCCTGATCGGTTCGGATGGATTTTCCGATCCAGGCTTCCGGCAGTTCAACGGCGCCGACAAAGGCGGTGGCCAGCGGATTGACCAGGGCAAGCCTATCGTTTGTCCGGGGGCAGCCAGCCGCCGCGATCAGTTGTCGGCAGGCGGCTGTCGCCTGCTCGTATTCGCGCTCGGTGTCCTGGTAGACCAGGCGAATCGACGAGCCCGGGAGAATATCGTGAAACTGGTTGATCAGAAGGGTCTTCCAGATTTCGTCGAGGGCTTTGGTTGGGTACTCCCTCCAGGGGCGGGCGGCGTAGATGAATTCGACTTCCCGCAGCTTGCGTTCGAGAGCGCGGTTGCCCTGCTTGACGCGAGCCTGCGTGGTCAGGGTGCCGCGATGCAGCTCCAGGTAGAGTTCGTCGTCCCAGACTTCAAGCTGATCCCATTCGCGAGCCAGGGTCTCGAACAACTGGTCGGCTCGGCCAAATCTCACCCTGGGGCAGCCTTCGAGATCGCGCAGACGCCGGCCGCGTTCGACATGCTCCTCCTTGGGGCCGCCGCCGCCGTCGCCGATCCCGTACAGGGAGACGAACTCGTCGAACAGATGCGATTCCTTGAAGTTGCCCTGCGCCGGCACGAGCGAGGCTGGGGTCATTGCCGAGTTGTAGGTGTTCTCCGGCGGGAAGTGGGTAAGCACTTCGCTGCCGTCGATCCCGCGCCAGCGGAAAGTGGTGTGGGGGAACTGGTTGAATTGGCTCCAGGACATTTTCTGGGTCAGAAAATAGTCGACCCCGGCCTTTTTCATGATCTGGGGGAGGGCGGCCGAATAGCCGAAGACATCCGGGATCCAGAGGTTTTTGACTTCGATTCCGAATTCGTCCATGAAAAAGTTCTTTCCGTGCAGGAACTGCCGAACCATGGACTCGCCGCTGATGATGTTGCAGTCGGCCTCGACCCACATTCCGCCCTGCAGCTCCCATCGGCCGTCTTTGACGTGGCGCCTGATCTTTTCGTACAGCTCCGGATAGTGTTGCTTGACGAACTGGTAGTGCTGCGGCTGGGATGCCCCGAAGACATAGTCCGGATATTTTTCGAGCAGTGCGACCTGGCTGGCGAAAGTGCGGCCGCACTTGCGGATCGACTCCTTGACCGGCCACAGCCAGCCGGTGTCGATATGGGCATGGCCGACCGCGACCACGGTGGAGTCGGAGGCATGCGCCGGGGTGGCGAACATTTCGGCCAGAACCTCCCGCGCGGCCGCCGCATTGGCTCGGTCGTCGGCATAGGCATCGATCGCCCGATTGAGCGCATGGAGCAGGCGGCGGGCCCGCGGCGGGATTTCCGGCAGGGTTTTTCGCGTGCCCCAGTCGGCCTGGCTGCCGGATGTCTGCGGCCTGGCTGCGGCCAACGTGTTGAAGAGGCCGAACAATACCTCCAGATCAAGCAGCAGATGCCAGACCTGGTCGTCGAACAGAGCCAGCTCCATGGCCACCACCTTTCCCTGGTAGCTGCCATGGCGCCGGGGACAGTCGCGGGCCGGATCGGCGTCGCGGTCGATGCCGAACAAGTGGTTGGCCGCCGCTTCAACCCAAAGCTCGACTTGCCGGCCGCCGCGGCAAGGCTCCTGAAAGTAGTACAGATCCTTGCCGTAGTGCTGGGCGAAGACCGATGCGTTGGTCAGGCCGAACAAGGGGCAGCCGCGCTCGTCAAAGATGCATGACTCGCCGTTGAAGTTGAGGTGGGCCACCATTTTTCTCCCGTCCCATTCCGCCGGCACGGTTCCCTGCAGATGGAACCAGGCACTGTCCCAGGCTTCGCCCCAGACCGTGCCGACTTCGGCCTTTCGATATTCCTGGCGCAGGCGTTCCGCGAAGGGAATCGGCCGCGGACTGGTGCAATAGCGGGCCTGCATGGGGGCGAAGTCGGTCAGCGGCGCCGAGCTTTGCCGGAGATGGTCGATAAACTTGCCCACTCGGCGGCGGTAGGTTGTCAACAGTTCAATTCGCATGGTTTTGTTTGTTGCTTTCTCTATGTTTTTTTGGATGTTTGCTTAAACCGCTGCACCTATGGCTGGCGCATTGCGGCAGGAGAGAGTCAGGGATGGTCGGAGGGTTGGGGGGATTCCGCGCCCGGGTGCTTGCGCTCCGGAAAGTTCTCGATGAACTTGTCGAGCAGCTTGTTGGCGCCGCCACCACAGTTGAAGATGACGCGCATGGTCTCCTGGACGTCGACTTCGATCGGGAAGACATCCTGCTCCGGGACATGGTAGATCATGCCGGAAGTCGGGTTGGGGCCGGTCGGAATGAACACGGTCTGGTAGCCGCTGGCGTGGCTGTTCATGACAAAGCCGGTGGTCAGCACATCGCTGCCGTACAGTTTGATCATGGCGACCGAGGAAAACGGGAACTTCTTGGCGCCGGAGAACTGCAGAATCGTCTCCTTGATCAGGGAGTAGGTGGGAACCCGGCGCAGCAGTTTGTTCTCGATCGCTTCGTAGAGCCACTTGCCGATC
>SLSR01000265.1 GCA_007130365.1 Lentisphaeria bacterium | reverse complement strand
CTGAATAATTGAATAATTCAGATTAGACCGCGGTTTCCGGCAATTGTGCCGTCTCCATCTCCCTGAGGATGGCGGCGACGGCGGCGGCCGGGTTGGGCGCCTGGCTGATCGGCCTTCCGACGACGAGATAGTCGGCGCCGGCGCGGGTGGCCTGGCCGGGGGTCATCACGCGCTTTTGATCATGGCAGTCGTCGCCGGCGGGGCGAATTCCCGGCGTGAGCAGGCGAAACTCGCGGGGCATGGATTGACGCAGGGGGGCGATTTCCCGGGCCGAACAGACCACGCCGTCGACTCCGGCGCGGCCGGCCAGTCGGGTCAGGCGCAGCACCTGCTCTTCCGGTCGGCAGTCGATTCCCGTCTCCCTCAGTTCGTCGGCATCGAGGCTGGTCAGCACGGTGACGGCGAGTAGGGTCAAGTGGTTTTCGCGGGCCGCCCGCGCTGCCGCCTGCAGCATCGAGAAGCCGCCCGCGGCATGGACATTGACCATTTCGGCGCCGATCGCGGCGGCCGCCCGCACCGCCTGTTCGACCGTGTTCGGGATGTCGTGGAATTTAAGGTCGAGAAACACCTTCTTCCCGTACTTCTCCCGCAGTTCGCCGATCAGGGCCGGGCCTTCGCGAGTGAACAGTTGCTTGCCTACCTTTACCCATTGCAGTCGTTCGCCGACGGCCGCGGCCAGGGATCGCGCCTGGGCGGCGGTATCGGCGTCGAGAGCCAGGATCAATTCGGTCTTTCGCGACATTTCATCTACTCCGTTTGCTTCAAGCTTGTGGTCTCATTGGCTTTCTTCCCATTGGTCTGTGCCTGTTTCGCGGGAGTCTTCTTCGGATCCAGGAACAGAACAACCGTCAGGCACAAAGTCAGGAGGAAGGGCAGGATTGAAAGCATCTTAAGGGCTGGCGAGACCCGCAGCCAGATCGAGTAGGCCGATTCGACGGGAATGCCCGGGCCGTCCGCCCCGACTCGAAAGACATGCAGATAGACAATCGCGGTAAAGGCGCACATCAGCGGGGTGATCGCGATGCCGGTCAAGTGGCAGAGGCGGGCGAGGGCGGATATGCCGAGCATGGCGAAGCGGGCTTCGAGGACTTGCGTCAGCGAGATCAGGAAGAGCTGAAAGGAGATGGCGGCGGCAAAGCCGCAGGCTACGAAATAGACATTCTGGTAGTGGGGAAAATGCCAGACAAAGAACGGAGTCAGGCCAAAGCTGAGCAGAGCCGTGGCTTTCAGCCTGAAGACGGCGGCGGAGGAAGTGCGGTCCAGGCGCCGGCCGACGGGCATCAGAAAGGCGCCTAGCGCGACCATGCCGACGGCGAGCCACAGGCTGTCGAGGGCGAACGGTCTTCCCGGCAGGTGGGGGCGCCGACCGACTTCGAGGAAGATAAAGGCGACCAGAACCAGGCCGACGACGATGCAGGAGAGGGCGCGGATGGTTTTGCTCATATTGCGGCTCGCTTGACGGGTGTGGTCAGAAGGATTCGATCAGTTTGGTGTAGCGCTCCGCATCCATCGTCAGGTGCAGTTCCTCCGGCTCGTCAATCTCCACCTTGACCAGCCAGTGCTCGTAGGGCGCCAGATGGAGCAGCTCCGGGGTGTCGAGAAGGTCGCGGTTGACTTCGAGAACCCGTCCGCTGATCGGCGATTTCAGGTGGCGTATGCCGGACGGCAGGTGGAGGTGGAAGCAGGGCTGGTCGATTTCGAGGTCGACGCCGGGCTGGGGCAGGTCGATGCTGTCGATTTCCGGCAGGCGCTCCTGCATTTCGTCGGTAATCCCGATCAGAGCCGTGTTGTCCTCGAGGTCGACGCGCAGCCATAGGTGGCGCGGGTGGTAGAGCAGGTCTTCCGGGCATTCGTGCATAAGCCAATCTCCTTGTCGCTTGAACAGTCGTCTCCGGCGAAAGGGGAGTCGAGCCGACCGCCCTTCCGAGCCGAGCGAAATGATGATGTCGAAGTATAGTAAGGCCATGAACGAATTCAAGCAACTTCGCAATGATGACGGCGCGATATTTTCGGGCGACCGCAGTTTTTTTTCGGCGCGGCCGCATGAAAAGGCTCGTGTTTCACGGATTATCTTCGGCTATCTCGGCCGTCAGTATCTGCTCTTCTTTCTCGGTTGCGCTTTTGGTTTCGCCTTTCTCTTCTTCATTGGCGAGCTGCTCGACGAACTGCGCGGCTTCCTCGAGGCGGGCGCCAGCCTGGGTCAGGTGGCCAGCTACTTCCTCTATCGGCAGACCATACACCTGGTGCATGTTCTGCCGATGTCTCTGCTGCTTGCGGTCAGCTATGTTCTCAACAATCTGGCTCGCAACCACGAGATCACGGCGGTGCGGGCATCCGGGATTTCGATGGTGCAGTTCTGCCTGCCGGTCTGGCTGATTTCGATTCTCGCCTCCTTTCTGCTTTTCGGCCTGCACGAGTCGATCGCGCCGCGTCATGCCGCGATCGCGGAGCGGATTCGGACTGAGATCCTGACCGGAGAGGTCGCGGAGCCTGAGAGCGAGCGGGCGCGTCTGGCCTTTCGCAACCATCGCGACAACCGCTATTGGTTCTTCGAGGATTTCCAGCGCCACGGCGAGCAGCGTGGGGTTTCGGTCAAGCAGTTCGATCCGGGAAGCCAGTCGCCGATATGGGAGATTCGAGCCGAGCGTTCGCTCTACGACTACGACCATGAGAAGTGGCGTTTTTTCAACGGATACCGATTTGACTATGAAGGCGGGGAGGTATTGCCGGACGGACGCCGCTTTGTCGAGTACAGTGCGGATGGTCTCGACGAATCGCCGCGCGACATCTTTTCGCGGCTGAGTCCGGCGGAGGAGATGAATTTGCGGGAGATTCTGGCCTTTCTTCGCAGCGAGGAGGGGATGGCGCCGGGAACCCGCAGAATTTTTCAGAGCCTGGCCTGGTATCGGGTGTTTCTGCCGCTGGCCTGTCTCATGGCGGCCATGCTCGGGGTTGGCATGAGTATCGGCAAGGGACGGGCCGGCGCCTTGCGGGGCTTCGCCTCGGCCATGGGGCTGATGGTTCTCTACTACGTTACAAGTCAATCCTTTCTGGTGCTGGGCAAGTACGGCATTCTGCCGCCGCCGGTGGCCGGCGCCTTGCCCACATTCGGGTTTACGCTTTACGGCGGCTGGCTGGTTCATCGACGGCGCTGACCTTTCCGAATGCTTATTCAAGATTTCGACTATCATTTGCCGGACGACTTGATCGCCCAGGAGCCGAGCCCGCAAAGGCCGAGTTCGCGCATGTTGGTGATGCGCCGGACGACCGGGGGCTGCGAACTCCGCAACTTTTCCGGCATCCTGGACTATCTGAGGGCTGGCGATTGCCTGGTGATGAACGATACGCGGGTGATCCCGGCGCGACTGTTCGGGCGGCGGCTGGAAAGCGGCGGGCGGGTCGAGGCTTTGCTGTGCGAGGATTTGGGGGGCGGGCTGTGGCGGGCTTTGCTCAAGCCCGGCCGGCGTCTGCGGCCGGGGGTTCGGATCGCCTTCGGGAAGGCGGTTGTGGCCACCGCAGCGGTCGAAGGGCGAAACGACGACAATTCCTTCGATCTGCGATTCGATCGGGCTGATCTGCTCGAATGGTTGTCGGAGCATGGCGAACTGCCGTTGCCGCCGTACATTCGCCGACTTCCGCGGCCGAGCGACCTGGAGCGCTATCAGACGATCTACGCCAGTCAGCCCGGCGCGGTGGCGGCGCCGACCGCCGGTTTGCATTTCGACCGCGAGATTCTGCGGCGGATCGAGGGGCGGGGGGTGGAGATTGCCTATTTGACCCTGCATGTCGGCCCCGGCACCTTTCAGCCGGTGAAGAGCGAGCGGATCGAGGAGCATCGGATGCACGAGGAGCGCTACGCCCTGGGTGAGGAGAGCGCCGGCCGGATAAATCAATGCCGGGCACGGGGCGGCCGGGCGATCGCGGTCGGCACCACTTGCGTTCGAGTGCTTGAGACTTGCGCCGACCGGGAGGGGAGGGTGCGGGCGGCGGCCGGGCGGACGCGGCTGTTCATGCATCCGCCGATGCGGCCGCGCGCGGTCGACGGATTGCTGACCAACTTCCACCTGCCCCGTTCGACCCTGATGCTGCTGGTTGCCACCTTCTGTTCGACCGAACACCTGCTGGCCGCCTATGAACTGGCGATCAGAGAGCGCATGCGCTTCTACAGCTATGGCGACTGCATGCTGCTGCTCTAGTGTTGCCGTTGTTTTTCGCTTGACCCAGGGTCGCCCTGCGGTTGCCCCCGGGCTTTTGAATTGTACCGGGGCGCCGCTCCGAAGGCTTCCACCCCGGCGGGGTGAGCCAATTCCCCAAAAGACAGCGTTTACCGTTGCAGCACCTGCACTTCCTCGAACTTGGCGAATCGCCATTCACCGTCCACTTTGACCATCTCAATGTTTACCTGCAGGCTGTCCTGATGGGGTCGCTCGCCCCAGTTTTGACCGGAGCCCCGAACCGAGGCGGTGGCCGTGATCTCGGCCCGGCTGTCGCCGGCCAGGGCGATCGAGACGTCGTGCAGGCGGAGGGAAAAGCTGGCAACGCGGGCATGCACTCGCGCGACTTCGGCCGCCACTTCCTGCGGCCTGAGTTCGAGAGCCAGATTCTGACTCGGAAAAATAAAGCGGCAGGGGTCGGCGAAAAGCGGTGCCAGGCGCTGGTTCTTGAACGCCAGTCGGATCGCGCCTTCGCCCTCCGGGCGCGAGACATTGGTGGTCAGACTGTTTATCTGGCGTCTGATGGCTGCCTGGTCGGAGCTGCGGAAGTGACGGATCGCAAGGACGACGATCAATCCCGTCAACAGTAAGGCAATCAACCACCATTTGCGCTGCATGAACATAGTTCCACCTACCTTTTGCGCAGCGGGTACCCGGCAATCCGCGATTTTTCGGTCTGTCCGAAGTCGTGGTTCTCCATTGGTATGCCGCGGTTGTCGCCGATCACATAGATATTGCCGGGGTCGACGGTACGCGGCGGCAAATGCCAGCCGGCGTTGTACTCGACATAGGGTTCCACCTTTCTCTCGCCGTTGACATAGAGTTGGCCGGCTCTGATTTCCATCCGGTCGCCGGGGAGGGCGACGACCCGCTTGAGCAGCATGACGCGCCTGCCGGCCATTCTCAGCATGACCACATCGCCGACTTGCGGCTCGCGCAGTCGGGGCAGCCAGGGCAGATAGAAGACCAGCGAGCGGTCGCGGTAGGTCGGTTCCATGCTGCGTCCGGCCACCCAGGCCGGCGACATGACAAAGCGAAACCAGACAAAGGCGCAGAGCGCCAGCAGAAGTGCCCG
>SLSR01000110.1 GCA_007130365.1 Lentisphaeria bacterium | reverse complement strand
TGCCAGGAATGTGTACGCATGCTCAATGGTCTGGAGAAGACGCTCGAAAAGAAAATTCCGGTCAGCGACCGGCGTTGGCATGTAGAGGAAGACCACGTCGCGTACGGATCAGAGAGTGCGCTGTGCCCCTCTGGATGGCCTGAAACCCGAAACCCGAAACCTGAAACCCGAAACCCGAAACCTGAACTCTGCCACGAGCAATGCATCATTTCTGAATGTGAATTGAAACAAGCTACCCACTCAAAGTGAGAAAGAACCGAAAATAAATTTAAACAGGGAGATCGGTGAGGACGGTGAGAAGGAGTAGAACAGGAAAGAGAATGGATGGGGCGGATCTGCTTCTGCTTTCCCCTCCCCGGCCTCCCCGCTCTCCCTGTAAAAAAAACAAGGAATTTCAGATTTGATCAAAATTACAACCTAAATGGTACCGTTTAGTTTTCCGCGAGGTAAGGTGTTCTGACATTATGTTTCGAACAACCCGGAACAAGATGCGAGACAAGGGGGGTGTATATTTGAGCATCTAACAATCAAAAGTCTTAACTGGGGGTGTCGAGAAAACCGAAACCCTATGCACCAAAAAACCGAAAATTGTCCCGTTTTCATGAGTTATGTGATCACAGTGAATTAAATATTAAAACCCAGATTCTGTGCTCATCCTCGGAAACGTCCTCGACTCGATATTTCCTGAACCCCAAACCCCTGAACTCTGAGCCCTGAGCCCTGACACCTTAATAGTCAACAAATGGAGATTGGAAAATGAGAAATGAAAGAAAGCATCGCCCTCGCCCCAAGCTGTTCACCCTGATGGAACTGATGATTGTCCTGGTTATTCTCGGATTGCTGATGGCTCTGGTCACGCCACGCTTTATCGGCAGAGCCGAACAAGCCAAACACCGTTCGGCCCAAATGCAGATTCAGTTCCTGGTCAATGCCATTCACGATTATTATCTGGATGTGGGTGAGTATCCCAACCGCCTGGAGGCTCTTATACAAAATCCCGGCAACGAAAAATGGAATGGTCCATACCTGGAGCCGCCGCGCCTGCCGAAGGATCCCTGGGATCAGGAATACTATTACCGCTACCCCGGCCAGCACGGCCGCTTCGATCTGTCCAGCTATGGCGCCGATAAAGCTCCGGGCGGCGCTGGAGTCAATGCCGAAATCCGCAGTTGGGAATAGATGTCTGCTTGTTGGGAGAGTGCCAACAACGGCACCTTAACGGTTTGGAAAAGCAAATCGTCCACCGCCCTCGTCGACCTTCACGACATCTCCACCTTTCACTGGCGCATGACGAAGACAGGCTGACTTGTCATTGTGCAATAGTCGACTAAATTTAATTTCAATCCCTTCCCAACAAACAAAGACAACAACCTGAAAGATTTCATGCGCATAGTCGTAGTCAGCATCGGCTCGGAACTTCTGATTGGGCATACGATAAACACCAACCTGGCCTTTATCGGCGAACAGTTGGCGGGTGCCGGCTATACGGTCGACCGCGAAGTCTGCATTCCCGACCAGACCGAAGTTCTGGCCTCGACCATCGCCGAAGAACTCGGGCGAGCACAGGTGGTGATCACGATCGGCGGGCTCGGCCCGACCCGCGACGACATGACCCGCGAAATCGCGGCGCGAATCCTCGGCGCACCCTTGCGGGAACAGCCGACCGCGCGACGGCATATTGAAGACTACCTTGGCGCCCGCCTGAACCGCCTCCCGCAAGAGGCTCTCCGGGTGCAGTCGCTGGTTCCGCAAGGCGCCACCGCCCTGCTCAACGACAACGGCACCGCCCCCGGCCTTTGGTGTCCGACCGGCAACGGCGCCCTGGTCCTCCTGCCGGGGCCGCCGCGCGAACTGCGACCGATCTTCGTCGAACAAGTCCTGCCGCGTCTTCGCGAACTGCTGCCGCCCGACAGTTGCCGCCGCGGTCTGCGAGTCTGCGGCATGCCCGAGTCGGTAGTCGCCGAACATCTTGAAACCAACCTGGAACTGGAGCCGGAAATCGAGCTGGCCTATTGCGCCCGCGCCGGCGAAGTCGATATTCGACTGACCGCCGAACCGACCATGGCGCAACGGCTCGACCAACTGCTCGAGCAAATCAAGCGGCTGTTCGGCCAGGCGGTGGTGCCGGACTCGGGCGACCTGGCGGCCAGCGTCGCCGACCTGCTGACCGCCCGCGGCTGGCGGCTGGCTTTGGCCGAGTCATGCACCGGCGGCCTGCTCGGCGCCCGGCTCACCGAGCGCCCGGGCGCCTCCGACTTTTTCACCGGCGGTGTGGTCTGCTACAGCAACCAAGTCAAGCGAGAGCTGCTGGGAGTGCCCGAGGAGACCCTGCAGCATGACGGCGCAGTCAGCGAAGCGACCGTGCGCGGCATGGCGCTCGGGATCATGAAACGGCTGGCAACCGAGACCGCGATCGCCATCACCGGGATCGCCGGACCGGACGGCGGCAGCCTGGACAAACCGGTGGGACTGGTCTATATTGCAACTGGTGTAAACCAGGATATTCAAGTGCGCCGCCGAGTCTTCAACGGCAATCGCGAAAGCATTCGCCAGCGAGCCGCGACCGCCGCCCTGAACGATCTGAGAATCCATTTGTCAAACTGCGAGTCAACGGAGAACAAAACGACATGAACGACGCGAAAAGCAAGAACCGGGAAGTCCTCAACGAACAGCGGCAGAAGAGCCTGGGGCTTGCCCTCGGCCAAATCAGCAAGGAGTTCGGCGAGGGCACCATCATGCGCCTGGGCGACCAGCACCATCAGAATGTGCCGATCATCAGCACCGGCGCCCTGACCCTGGACATCGCGCTCGGCATTGGCGGCATTCCGCGCGGCCGCATCAGCGAAGTCTACGGTCCGGAAAGCTCGGGCAAGACCACGGTATGCCTGCATGTCATCGCCAACGCGCAAAAGGCCGGCGGAGTCTGCGCCTTTATCGACACCGAGCATGCGCTCGACCCGCAATACGCCCGAAAGATCGGGGTCAATACCGAGGACTTGCTGGTCTCGCAGCCGGACTGCGGCGAAGATGCCCTGAACATTGCCGAGACCCTGGTTCGCAGCAATGCGATCGACGTGCTGGTGGTCGACTCGGTGGCGGCGCTCGTGCCGCGGGCCGAAATCGAAGGGCAGATGGGAGACAGCCATGTGGGCTTGCAGGCGCGCCTGATGTCGCAGGCTCTGCGCAAATTGACCGGAATCATCAACCGCAGCCGTACCGCCATGATCTTCACCAACCAGATTCGCGAGAAGATCGGAGTGATGTTCGGCAGCCCCGAGACCACTCCCGGCGGGCGAGCCCTGAAGTTCTACGGCTCGGTGCGCATCGAGATCCGCCGGATCGCCACCCTAAAGGCACCCAACGGCGATCCGATCGGCAACCGGGTCAAGGCCAAAGTGGTGAAGAACAAAATGGCGGCGCCCTTCCGCATTGCTGAGTTCGACATCCTGTTTTCCGAGGGCATTTCCCGCTGCGGCTCGATCCTCGACGTGGCGCTAGACCTCAAGCTGATCGACAAGCGCGGCTCCTGGTTCTCCTTCGAAGACGAGCAAATCGGCCAGGGGCGCGAACAGGCCCGACAGGAATTGATGAACAATCAGGATCTGCAAAACCGCATCGTCGGCCGCATTCGCGAAAAAATGGCCGACGACAACGTGCGCATTCCCGACCATATCGCAGGCCGGCAGGAGAATGCCGAAATTGAAGTCGAGAACGGCAAAGCCGCCGCCAAGGAATAGCCCGGGCTTCCGGAGCGGACAAACCGACGAAGCCGGGAAGGGAGCCCAACGCCATGCTTAATACAGCGTTCCTATGCCGAACAATAGCCTGGCCAACGATGGTCTTTGCACTTCTGCTCGGCGCCGCCTCCTGCATCGAATTCGAACATCAGGAGGCGGTCTACTCCTACGACCGGGACACCGACACCCTGCGCATATTCCAGGTCTATCGCGGCATCTTCGGCGCCTCGAACGACACTCTGACCGACCAGCAGATCCAGCAGTTGACCTCGGTCATGGAAGGCGGCCGCACCTTTTTCTTTGCCAACTGGCTGTTTGAAATCAACCTGCCCTCGATCCGCGAAGCTCTCGGCCGGGAACCGCGCCAGGACACTGCGGTCGAACTCGCCTGGAGAAGGGTCGGCAGTTCGCTGCTCGACAGCACGACGATCGAGAACGGCCCGTTTTTTCGAGACCGGGAGGGGCGCCTCAGCGCCTGGCAAAAAGTTGAAATCCGCAACTTCTCCCGGCTCCTGGAGACCGTCAACGCTGCCCTCAACGCGGCCGTCCTCGACGATTCACCGCCCGAATCCCCCTACGTCGACCTGGCCAAGGCCAGGACAATGGCGCGCGACAACCATACCTGGATCGAGATGCAGGGGAACATGTTCCAGATCAATCTGCCGCTGTCGCGGGCGGCCATGATGAAGATCAGACGCGAACGCCGGCGCGAATTCGAGGAAATTCTCGCGGCCGATATCGCCGCCGAAGAGGCGAGCTGGAAATTGCGCGAAGTGTTCGCCTGGCTCGACAACCCGTTCTGGATCCACCCCGCCAAAGACGATGATATAACCATCCTCCAGGTCGGGATGACCGAACCCGAGCCAGTCGCCGTCCGCCTGCAATGCGCCCGCGGCTATCGCGACAATGCGGCCGCCTGGCTGCTTGAGCAGGGCCACCCCATACCGGACGAACCGCCGCCCGACCTGGAGCGGATCGCCGCCGACTTTCTGCAGCCGCGGAACCGTCAATCAGACTGACCTGCCTGATCCACAAGCCGCGTTTGACGCAGATTGAGAGCAGTTCCAAAACCTCGCGACGACTTGCGACTTCCGACCGGCAAACCACAGATCCGACTCCCCCAAAACCGCATGACCGAATCCTCAAATCAGGCGCAGCCTGGTTTCCTTGCAGTACTTTTCCTCGAGCAAGCGGCGAATTCGGCGGATCACATTGCGCCGAATATCCATCTCCACCGGACTGTCCGGCTCCTGATGCGCGTCATTGACCTTGGTGCCCACCAGAAAATGCACGATGTCGCTGTCCAAAAGCAGCCGCGCAAGCCGGTCGGCCGCATTGCCCTCAGCCTCGGCCGACTCACCCTCCTCCAGCCGGCCGACCAAAGCCGCCATCGTCAAAGCGCCCTCGGCAACCAGATCGAATCCCTCCATGCAGGAGGTCGGCGGCAAGGTTTGCTCGATCTCCTCGTGGTTCACCCGCAACGACCGCTTCAGCTCGCGAGCCAGAATCGCGGCCGTGGTGCCACCGCAGACCACCCTGCGCCCCGAAAAACCATCGGCCAGCCGCGCCAGTTCCGAATCGTTTTCCGCGGCCAGCGGCGGCCCGGTAACCAGCAGCAGATGCCGCGGCCGCCGATAGTGCACCACCCCGACCGTAATGTCGTCGAGCGCCTTGAAGCCGTCAAAACTCAAAGCGCGTCGCACGATCTTGCAGGCCAGGGAACGGGCCGAAATATGATTGTCGCCGTTCACGCCTTCAGCTGCGAACTCCGCAATCGCCTGCCGCCCCCAACCCAGCGGAGCGGCCGAATTGCCGGTTCCGGCCTGGGTGGCGCCGTCGGAGAAAAAAATCAGCCGATCACCCTCTTGCAGATTGAACCGGGAATAGTTCAGAAACGCTTCCCGCCCCCCGTTCGCCACCGGTCTTTTGAGCGGAACACGCTGACTTTCCACAGACTGAGGACGACCGTCGCGAAGCAGAACAAAAGGCGGATTTTCGAATTCGGCCACACGGATCTCGCCAGATTGTTCGGCATCGACAATGGTAAAGGTGCAATAGGCGATTTTCCTCTCCTTGCAGACCGGCAGGATATCCATGATCATGGCGGCGGTTCGTCGCACATCGATACGTTCGCCGGCGCACCGCAAAGCGATGGTGCCGGTCAGCGTGGCCAGCACTCCGGCCTTGACTCCGCTGCCCAGACCGTCCGCCAAAACCGCCACTACACGCTTTTCCTCCGGATGTCGACGCGCAGCAAAGAGGTCGCCGCACACCGCCTGGTTGTGCTTGCGGCTCTGACAATAGTCGATTTCGACAAATCTATCCGGGCTCATGGTGGTCTTTTCCCGTTGCGTTTTCCTAGCCTGAATAATTCTCGCGCGTAAATTATTCAGGCTAGTGGGCTTAGGCTTGCGGCGAGCCCTCATAGCTTGCCTTGACGGCGGCATCTCCCTGCCCGACACTGATCAGTAGCCAGCGCGCAGGTCGACTACGTTCAGCAATGGCCGGCTCTGGAGATACCGCTCCAGATTATCCGCGAAAATCTTGAAGATTCGTTCGCCGTTGGTCGGAGAACTGCCGGATGAATGGGAAGTTATCAGAACGTTGGGCATCTTCCACAGCGGACTCTCCGGCGGCAGGGGCTCAGGGGTTGTCACATCCAAGCCGGCACCAGCAATCCAATGCTCAGACAGAGCCTTGATCAACGCATCCTGATCAACCAATGCACCTCTTCCGATGTTGACCAAGAACGCGCTCGGCTTCATCATCCGCAGGCGTTCCTCCGACATGATCCCTTTGCTTTGTTCCGTGGCAGGCAGTGCCAGTACCAGGTAATCAGCCTGCGCCAGAACTTCGTCTAGACCTTCGGGACTATAAAGCTGTGCAAGATAGGGCGGACACTGCCCGGGTTGGCGTTTTACGCCAAGGACACGGGAACCCCACGCATGGGCTCGCTTGGCGACCTCGCTCCCAATATCACCTAAGCCGATTATCCCCGTAGTCTTACCCCAGAAATCTCTTGCCGTGGCATTCCGCAGCCAGCGGCTCTCCTGGTTGTTGAGGATATGTGTGCGCAAGTCTCGGTTAAAGGCAAGAATCATCGCGAATACATGCTCGGCGATGGGCATCCCGAACACTCCACTCGAATTAGTCAGAATCACCCCTGGATGAGCATACATTCGCACGTCCACAAACCGTTCTGCCCCAGCGCTGGGAAGGTGTAGCCACCGGAGGTTTTTGGCCTCTTTCAGGTGTGCCGCTGATGGCCAGCCTACCATGATCTCGGATCTGCGCACTTGCTCCAGGGCGACGTCTGCTTGCTTGGCAAAAGTGATGGCGGCGCCGGGAGAGATCCGGAGAAGCTTTCCTTCATTACTCTTACTGATGCCAGCTGTGACTAGAATCTGCAATTCCCGTCCCATTTGTCCTCCTTGACTGAACTTTTCCGGTTTTGCATTGTATTTGATCATGCGACCGGCCTGAACAATGCCTGCCGGACGATTTTTGTCGCCCGCTTGACTGATTCCCGGCAACCCCTATGAAATAAGCCGATCCTCGGCCGAATTCAATAATTGGGTAAAGGCGCCGCCCCGCTTCGCCAATTCCTGATAAGTGCCGCTTTCCACAATCATCCCCTTGCCAAAGACAAATATGCGGTCGACATTCCTGATGGTGCTCAGGCGATGGGCGATTATGATGGCGGTATGCCTGGCCATGAGATTCTCCATGGCAGCCTGGATGCGCCGCTCGCTGACATTGTCCAGAGCGCTGGTCGCTTCATCGAGAATATAATAGCGGGGCTTGGCCAAAATGGCCCGGGCAATGGCCAGCCGCTGTTTCTGCCCGCCGGAAATATTGGATCCACCCTCGCCCAGCCAGGTGTCCAGACCGTTCGGCAACCCCTCGACATATTCGCCCATGCAGGCAGTCTCAATCGCCGTCTCGATCTCTTCCGGGCTGGCTTCGGGATTGGTGACACGGATATTGTCTCGCAAGGTAGCCTGGAAAATAAACGGATCCTGCGGCACCACTCCGAACTGACTGCGCAATGGCCGCAAGCCATAACGCCGCAAATCAAGTTCGTTGAGCAGAATCCGCCCCGCCACAGGATCGTAAAAACGCAGCAACAAAGAAACGAATGTGGTCTTGCCGGAGCCGGATGGCCCAACCAGAGCCACGCTTTCACCTTCCCGGATACGGCACGACAGGTTGTGCAGAATCGGGGTATCGCCGTTGTAGGAGAATTCAACCTGTTCAAAAACAATGCCTGCTTGCGGCCGGCCAGCCAGTCGAACCGCCTGCTGCTCGACATTGACCTGCTCTTGCGGCGGCAGCTCCTTCGTATCCATGCCAATCTGCATCACCCGCATAATGCGGTCCAAGCCGCTCTCGGCATTGCCCCTGATCAAATTCAACTGCATGATTTGCATCAGCGGCTGCATCAGCATGTTAAAACTGAGGATAAAGGCGGTAAAAGTCCCGGCGGTCATATCGCCATAGACCACAAAATAGGTGCCGGAAGCCAGAACCAGCGCCAATCCCGTATACTGAACAATCTCCGGCTTGATGCGTTCTAGTTGCTGACGCACCGCCAGGCGATAGCCTTCATCGCGAACCCGAACAATCTGATAGGCAAATATATCGTTGACTTCATCCTCCATGGCATATGTCTTGACAGCCCGGCTGCCCCGCAGCATATCGGCGATAAACCGACTGGCCGTCGACTCGGTCTTCATATAATCGGCGGCCACCCCCCGGACTATAACACGGGAGCGTCGATTCAAAATGACCACCGTCACCACCACAACGATGGTGATCGCCGTCATCCGCCAGTTAAAAGAGGCCAGCAAGCCCACGGAAAAAACCCAGCCCACCGCCTGATAGGGAACCACCATGCAGAACTGCTGCAAGAACTGCTTGATCGATTGCGTGGGGGATCCCATGATATAGTTGAACAACTCACCGCTGGAAATCTGGTCGTGGAACCGCAGGCTCATCCGCTGGACATGCCGGAAAAAGTGAGCGCGCACCCGGCACAGTATACCCTCGATACTGGCCAGCATGCGGCGATAGCCAATTATCCAGACCACAACTCGGGTGATGCTCAATACAATGAAAAGCCCGATAAAGAGCAGAGCCCGCCGCATCCTTTCATCAGCCAGCATTTCACCATTGCCTGACTCCCCCAGCACGCTGTCGATTATCCATTTCACACAAAACTGCATCTGCAAGGGCACGGCCACGCCGACAACCATGGAGCAAACAAAGGCCGTCAGCAACTGCCGCCGATAGAGTCGGGCAAACATCCACAGCGTACTCCAGAAAGGAGTGTGCGGCAGCTTGTCAATGTCCTCGGCGCGAGCTGTGCCGGGGATGTTCAACTCGTCCTGCTCACTCAGAATGTGGTCAATGGTAGTTTTTTTCATTGGATGATTGCAGATTGCTTTCGGACAACCAAGGGAAAATAGCCCGGTGTCTGGATGGGCGCAAGGTGCATTGGGGAATTTTGTCGATTCCCCAGTGTTTGTACTTTCAACGGGGCTGACGCCGGCTCCGTCGGAAGCAAAAAACGGAAAAGGAAGGCCAGAATGCGAAAAAGAGGCGAAACCCACAATGCCCCATTTTACTTGTCCAGCTTGTCTTGCGCCTGACCGCAGTTAAAGTAATCCGACGAATATCAACACATGCAACACGCAGGCCGACAACGGTTCGCGTCGCCCAATCATGCAACTTGCGAGTCGTCCTGAAAAATACAGGTTAGAGATCACTTAAATGCCAGAATACCGAAGCCTGGAGGAAAGCATCGACTATGTTTTCGCCGACCGCTCACTGCTGCGGCAGGCGCTGACCCACCCTTCCTACACGGCCGAGAGAAAAAGTGTCGACTACGACAACCAGCGCCTCGAATTCCTCGGCGACGCAGTCCTGCAACTGTGCGCCAGCGACCTGCTGTTCAAAGCCTACAGCACAGCCTGCGAGGGAAAGCTTTCGAGCATGCGCTCGCTGTTGGCCCGGGAGGCCAGCCTGGCCGGCATCGCCCGGAACCTCGGGCTGGGTTCGTTCATTCGACTCGGTCACGGCGAGATCAAAAACGGAGGACAGGATCGGGACTCGACCCTGGCCGACGCCATGGAAGCGGTCTTCGGCGCGATCTATCTGGACGGCGGCTTCGCGGCCGCGCACAAGGCCGTGCACAAGCTCTGCCGGGCCGCAATCGAGGACATTGAGCACGCCGTGACCGAGGGCAACCCGAAAGGTTCGCTGCAGGAAGTTTCGCAGGAACACTTCAAGGCTCTGCCGTTCTACGAAACCATCGAGGTCAGCGGCCCCGAGCACGAACCGGAATACACCGTTAAAGTCTCTTTGCTGGAGCGGGAGTTGGCCATCGGCAGCGCCCGCAACCGAAGGGAAGCCGAAAAGGAGGCGGCCCGCCTGGCTTTGCGCAAGCTCAAGCAGGAGAAGGAAATTGAACCGGAAAAATAATTGCGAGGCCAGCTTCACGCAGGCCGTGATCTTCGACATGGACGGCGTGCTGACCGACAGCGAACCGGTCATCAACCAGGCGGCCATCCTCGGGCTCCGGGAGTATGGAGTGGAAGCCCGCCCCGAAGACTTTCTGCCCTTTGTCGGAACCGGCGAAGACCGCTATATCGGCGGAGTCGCCGAAAAGTACGGCGTGCCCTACAAGCCGGAAATGAAGGAATTGGTCTACCGCATCTACCTGCGCCTTCTGCCCGACCGGCTGCGTCGATTTCCGGGAGTTCATGGGCTGTTGCGGAAACTGCGGGATCATGGTCTCGCACTTGGCTTGGCCACCAGCGCCGACCGCATTAAAATGACCGCCAATCTGCGGGCAATAGAAGTGCCGGAGGCATGGTTCTCGGCGATCGTGGTCGGCCAGGACATAGAACGGAAAAAGCCCGCGCCCGACCTCTACCTGGCATGCGCCGACAAACTGGAGATCGCCCCCCGCCTGTGCTGCGTGGTCGAAGACGCGATCAACGGCATCCAGGCCGCCAAGGCGGCCGGCATGCGCTGCCTCGCCGTGGCCACCAGCTTTCCGGCCGGGGAATTGCGAAAACAGGCCGCGCCCGACCGGATTCGCACCAGCCTGGCCGAGGTCACCCTTCACGACCTCGGTTGTAAATCCGCATGAACAAGATAGATTAATTTTTGTCACCAACATTTGGTCTACTAAAAAAACAAGGATTCCGAAGCGCAATGGGTATAACCGAGAAAACGCGTGCCGAAGTCGGCGAAGCGCTCAAGAAAAGCCTGGATCGGGCGGACGCCGCGATGGAAAGCAGGAACTATGGCTATGCCTGCCAGATTCTGCACGAGATTCTGCGGGCGGAGCCGGGATTGAACGAAGCCCGACTGAACCTCAGACAGGCGCAACTGGAGCAGATCGGCTTCACCGGCAACAGGCTGCGCGGTTTGGTCGCGACCCTGAAAAATCTGTTCGCGATTTACTACGCGGGACCGGCCCAGCTGAAAAAGGGCAATTTCGGAAAGGCTCTTGAAATCGCGGAAAAGGCCATGGCCAACGATCCCACACTGCTTTCTTCGCTGTCCTTTTTGGCGCGAGCCGCCAGTGCCGCCGGACTCAAGGAAATCGCGGTCAACGCCATGGAGATCGCGGTCCGCTTCCATCCCAAGAGCGTTGCCGCCCTGCGCGGACTGGCCGAATCATACCAGGAAGCCGGCGAGGCGACCAAGGCCGTCTCCATGTGGCAGAAGGTTCGCGAGCTGCAACCGAACAATCTGACGGTGACCAACGAGCTGAAAAGAGCCACCGCCCTGGCGGCCATGGAGAGCGGCGGCTGGCAGGAAGCCGGTTCCTTCAAGGACGTAATGAAGGACAAGGACAAGGCGGAGGATCTTGAACATGAAGAGCGCCTGGTGGTCAGAGACCCGGAAGCCCGAAAACGGATGATCGATAAAACTCGCCAGGCGATCGAAGCGACCCCGGACCGGCCAGGACTCCACAAGCGCCTGGCCTCGCTGCTGCAACAGAACCACGATTTCGAAGAGGCGATTGCAGCCTACAACAAGGTAATGGATTTGACCGGCGCCTACGACCCGGGCATCGACGCCCAGATCAGCGACATCCTGCGCACTCAGTACAACCAAAGGATAGATCAGGCCAAGACGGCCGGAAAAAACCAGGCAGAAATCGAACTGTTGATCCGCGAGCGCGACGAAAAACTGCTTGAACGCCTCCAGCAGCGCGTCAGCAATTTCCCCACCGAGCTGAACTTCCGGTTCGAGCTGGGCACCCTGCTCTGGCAGCTTAACCGCGTCGACGACGCCCTGGAAGAGTTTCAGCAGACCCAGAAGGCCGCGCACTTGACTCAAAAATCCCGTCTTTTCATGGGCAAATGCTTCAACCGCAAAGAGCTTTACGACCTGGCGGTCGAGCATTTTGAAATGGCGCTCGAAGATTCGGACCGCCTGAGCAGCGCCGATTACAAGGAATGCCTTTACGAATGCGCCATCGCCTACGAGAAAGGCGGCAAGCTTGACAAGGCGCAGGAAAAGTTCAAGGAACTGTACTCCACGGATGTCAAGTATCGGGATGTTGCCGAACGCATGGAACGCTTTTATCGGGGCGGTTGATCAGACGATGTCACGACCGTCCTGCGAGATCGCCGGCTTTTCCGGCAAAGCTCGCGCAGACCTTTCCCCCGCCGGAAACCACGCAGAAACTGCCGTAGGGTCCCGAGCGAATTTTTTCTCAACAATAGTACGCGCCCGAAAGCGGCAAGAAGAAAGAGCAAAAGGTAAAGGGCAAAGAAGCCGGGAAAGCGAAAGTGCCTGAGCCACAACAGCCTGAACAATGCACCCTGGGCCCAGGCATACTCAAAATGTTTGGAAAAGTCGGCCGGCCGCGGCGGATGCAGCACCATGGCCGCCGGGAAATAGGCTATGCTGACCGGTCGGGCTTGGCGCCTGAACAATTGATACAAGAAAAGAATATCCTCGCCCGCGTTCAAGAGGGAGTCGCGGCCCGGGCCGATACTTTCGCTGAAGCGAACCTCGCCCAAACGCGACACCCGAAACAAATAAGCCCATACATAGGCTCTGCCGACCGGATCGGGCGGGACTTTGCGAAACCGCCCGACCCGCCCTCCTTCCGCTTCACCAACGGCCGCGTCGGCCGCCGTCGGCTCCCGCCATTCAAGGCGGCCGAGACAAATCGGCAAGTCGTCCGCCAGTGTCCGCTCGATCATAGCCCAAAAGGACGGTGTGTAGAAAACTTGCGCATCATGGAACAACAGATAGCGAAACCCTTCCCGCAACGCCTTTTCAATGCCGCGGTTGCGAGCGCAGGAGACGGAAAACCTACTTGTGGTCTGAAGCTCCACCGCCGCCGCCGCCGTCAATGCCGCCAGCTCCGCAGGCGCTATCCCCCTGTCGGTCTGATAGACCACCAGAATTGAAATGCGTCCGGCAAAACGCCCGAGAAACCCGTTCAGAGAAGTCAAAAGGCGAGATTTGCAGACGGCGAATTCGCTCTCGACCAGCGACACCTGGACGAGCAGATCGCGCCCCGGCCGTTCAGGAAATTGTTCCGCCATACTTCATTCTCCGCATCTCGAATCCTTTTCGCCGCGCCGGGCGCAGGCGAACTTGCCGGAAGCCCGCCCGCCATTCCGGCCGGCGAGCCAGCGCTGCTTGCACAGCGTCGCCTTGATCAGCCAGTCGGCGGGCAGAGAAAGCTTCATGCGGTCGGCAAGATAATGCCAGTCTCGTCCCCGGCATATTCTATTTTTCACCCGAATCAGGCGCTTTTCCTCAACCTGCCGCCGATCGTACCGATAGCTGATCCCGCCCAGGCTGAAGTTGGCGAGTACCCTGGGGATCGGGCAAAAACGCACGCCCGCCCGCCAAAGGCGCACCATCAAATCCCAATCCGCCGCAATCCGATAGGAGGTGTCGAACACCCCGAACTTGCGATAAATCGACTTCGGCACGAAAACCGTGGGATGATTAACCACCATCCCCTTGCGCAACTTGCCCAAACGCTCCGGAGCCGCACTGACAAACCTCCGACCGGGATCGGCCGGCACCATGGACATGGCGCCATGCACCACCGCTTCGCCCCGCTCGAGAAAAGTTTGCGCAACCAGCCGCAACGCCCCTTCCGCATACCAGTCGTCGGCATTGACAATTCCGATCAAATCGCCCCTGGCCAGTTCGATGCCCCGATTCATGGCATCGTACAAGCCCTCGTCAGGAGCGCTCGACCAATAGTCGATTGCCGATTGGTGACGATGAATGATCGGCACCGTGTTGTCGCGCGAGCCGCCATCGACAATGATATACTCGAGGTTGTCGTAATCCTGTTCGATCACGCTCCTGACTGTCCGCTCCAGGGTCGCCTCGGCGTCGAGCACTGCCGTGACCACCGAAATCAGCGGTCGGTCGGGCTCGCTTCGCTTTTCATAGCCCAGAGTCCGCAACCCCCCGCGAGTTGCCGAACCTTCCGCCTTCCGGTCGGCGGCGGCAAGAGCGCCATCGCGGTGCCGACCGGAATCCTCCTCCCGTTCACCCTTCGTCCTCCAGACCCGACGAGTCGTGCTCCAGCGGGGGTCGAGACAATGCGGCCGCTCGCCTGGTAATTCTTTGATCATAAGGGTTGCGCCCGTTTTATCTGTTCGATCACCATTTCGGTTGAAATATCACAAATGTCCAAAGTATTGTAGAAGCCGAACCGGTTGCTTTCTGCCTTGTAGGCTTCCGGATCGGCCGCGATCGCCGGATGATAGACCGGGAAGTGACGGTCGCATATCTCCTCGGGATAGGGCAGAGCCCGGCCAAAGTTGTTGCCGTTGTAAATCACTATGCAGGGCGTGCGATTCGGCAGGGCGGCGCAATGCGGCGCCATGGTCTCGTTGGAAACCAATATTCGGGCCTGACCGACAATCGCGATCAATTCCAACAAGGTAGTCGCCCCAACCAGATTGTGAAACCTCGAATCACGCGAGAAAACCTGATCCCGCGCCACCTCCGCCATATCCTCGGGACCGCCGCAGACGACGACATCCAGTCCGCATTCATCGGCCAGCCAGGAGCCGACTTGCCGGAAGCGGTCGAGCGGCCATTTGCGATACTTCGAACTGGCGCTGACAAACAGCACGGCGTAGGCCGCAGGCAAACCATAATGCTCGACATCCCCCCCCTCCGGCAGCAGCCGCGCCGGCGTCGCAACCGCCTGCCCGAGCAAGCTCTGGCAGAACTGACGATTGCGCTCGATCTCGAACAAAACCCGGTTCTCGACCGGGAGCAGCTCGGTGTATGTCATGTCGCCCAGCCACTTGCGCCACCCCCCCACAGTTCCCGGATCGCCCGTGCAGGCGACCTTGCGCCTGGCCCGCACCGAACCGCCAACCCAGTCGGCAAAGAAAAGATCGCGGGAAAAAGTCGGACTGATCACCTGTTCATAGCCGATTGCGTTCAACTCTCGCAACTTGCGCCAGCGATAGGACGGGGAACGGACGAACTTGCCGCGGTCGAGCCAGATGAAGTCGTCGATCAGAGAGCCGTCGAAAGACTCGGCCAGCTCACGCCAGACCCGGTTGCCGCAGAGCCTCACCCGCCGCCCGTTCCTGCGCTCATGCTCGACCAGCGGCTCGAGAAAGGGACGGAACATCAGGTAGTCCCCGATCGCGTCGAGACGAACCACCAGGGTGACCGGGGTTTCCGGCGCAACCGGCCGCACCCCGAGCAGGGCAATCCGGTCGAACACGGAAAAAAACGCGAGCCTGACCAGGTCGAAGACTGAATCGCAAAGAAAGATCAAATGCCTGAAGCCAGAGATTCTTCTCATTATCCGAGCATCATTCTTTTTATCCGACCAGCCAGCCGCAGTGGCAGGCAGGGTCGATTTTTGTAGAAGTACTCCTTCAGCCGCCGCACCACCCTTTCATCCTCCCGCATGGTTTCCGGAAAGCGTTCCGGCAGATCGGCGTCCGGCGGCGGATCGGAAACCCGGCGCCGCCCGCAATGAACTCCGCTGCCGTCGTGTCCGATATTCTGCGTCAAGGCTCGCAGCGGCGTCAGGCAAAGTCCCCGGCGGCGGGCGATCGCGGCCTGCCAGAAAACGGCCCAGGTCGAGATTTCGCCCCGGGCATTGGCCTCCACCTGCGACCAGGCCTCGCGAGCGCCGTCCAGGTTGAACCAGTCCACCTGCTCCGGTGTGAACTCCGCCAGCAGTTTCTCGGGATCGCGCTCGAAATGTCGCCAGCGGTCGACCCAGGTCGCCCACCCCCAGCACAGCATAACCCGCCACAGGAACAACTCATCCAATCCCGCCGGATCGATCGGATAGTTCCAGCCGGCGACATGCCAGACCTCGAGCCGCTCCCGGTAGTGATCCAGAGCCCGGTTCATAAACTCCAAAAAATGAGGCCCGACCACAATATCGTCTTCCAGCACAATGATCCGACCATACTCCCCGACCACTTCGGAAACGCCTTCGACAATGTTGCTGGCCAACCCCCGGTTGGTCTCGCGCTCGACTACCCGCACCTGCCGAAAGCCGTCGAGTCCGGCCAACTCGCGCCTCACCTCCGCGACCAGACGGCCATCCGCCGCGCCGCGGGCGCCGTCCGCATAGACAAAAAGATCGCTATCCCCCGCCCCGGCGCACCCCCGCAGAGCGGCCAGCACCCGCCGCGTGTGCCGCGGCCGATTGTAGACAAAAAGCGCAACCGGCGCCAATTTCGAGGAAGACATTGCAATGTCCCTTGCTTCATTCCGATTCCAATCCGCTATCCCGAAGCCTGGTGGCAGACTTGAGGATTGGCATGAAACTGTACACCAAAACTCGCAACAAGCAAAACTCCCGCTTGATATGGCCGACTTTCAGATTATATTTAAAGCCGCAAAAACAATTGATTGTGCCGCGAAAAATATCCTCAGCCAAAAACGCGACGAGAGAAGACAACATGGAAAATAATCGTTACGAACTGAATGTGCAGCTGGCGCAGATGCTCAAAGGCGGCGTCATCATGGATGTCGTCGACGTCGAACAGGCGAAGACCGCAGAAGAGGCCGGCGCGGTCGCCGTGATGGCGCTGGAACGGGTTCCCTCGGACATTCGCAGGCAGGGCGGGGTCGCCCGCATGTCCGATCCCGATATGATCGCCGCCATCAAGCAGGCGGTTTCAATCCCGGTCATGGCCAAAGCCCGCATCGGCCATTTTGTCGAGGCGCAAGTTCTCGAAGCCCTGTCGATCGACTATATCGACGAAAGCGAAGTGCTTACCCCGGCCGACGAGGAGTGCCACATTGACAAATCCCTGTTTTCGATTCCCTTTGTCTGCGGTGCCCGCAACCTGGGCGAAGCCCTGCGCCGCATCGCCGAAGGCGCGGCCATGATCCGCACCAAGGGCGAAGCCGGCACCGGCGATGTGGTCGAGGCGGTTCGGCACATGCGCACGATGAACCGGGAAATCCGCCAACTGCAAAACCTGCCGACCGAAGAGGTGGTGCCGTTCGCCAAAGAGCGCGGCCTGCCCCTGGAACTCTCCTTCAAGGTGCGCGAGCTGGGTCGGCTGCCGGTGGTCAACTTCGCGGCGGGCGGAATCGCCACCCCGGCCGACGCCGCCCTGATGATGCAGTTGGGCTGCGACGGCGTCTTCGTCGGCTCCGGCATCTTCAAGTCGTCCGATCCCGCCAAGCGCGCCCAGGCGATCGTCAAGGCGGTGGCCTGCTTCAACGATCCCGACCAGATTCTCGAAGCCTCGCGCGGCCTGGGTACCGCCATGGAAAGCATCAATGTCTCCGGTATGGAAGACGGCGAGCGCCTGGCCGGCCGCGGCTGGTAGAGCTGACGCCATGGCCAGTGCAATCGGAATCCTCGACTTGCAGGGCGATGTGATCGAGCACATCGCCCATTTCGAAAGCATCGGCGTATCAACCCGCCGCGTCAAAGCCCCGGCCGACCTCTCCGGCCTCTCCGGCCTGGTCATACCCGGCGGCGAAAGCACCTGCCTATGGCGCCTGCTCCGCCTGTTCGAACTGGATCGCGCCATAGCGGATGCCGTAGGCCAGCAGAAAATCAAAGTCTGGGGCACTTGCGCCGGCGCCATTCTGCTGGCCACCAGAATCCGGAACGAACCCGCAAAGCTCGGCTTGCTCGACATCGAAGTCGCCCGCAATGCCTTTGGCAGTCAGCTCGACAGCTTTCATAGCCGCGCCCTGATTCCGAAGATCTCCGACCGGGAAGTGCCGCTCACCTTTATTCGCGCCCCCAAGATCCTGCAGGCCGGGAAAGATGTCGAGGTTCTGCTGGCGGTCGACGACTATATCGCCATGGTCGAAAGCACTGCGGCACTGGCCACCATCTTCCACCCGGAAATGACTCCATGTCTCGCCTTCCACCGCTATTTTGCCCGCAAGTGCGGCGTCCAGCGGTCGGGAACCGACCGGGTTTAATGCCCCGGGCGTGAACCCGCGGGTAAAGGTAAAGAATGCGCTGGCGCCAGGGGTGCACCGATCCGCCTAAGGCGGACTCGGCGCACCTACAGTAGGCACGTCGAGCGCGTAGCG